>JAUVUL010000280.1 GCA_030600975.1 Candidatus Aegiribacteria sp. | reverse complement strand
GGGTTCATGGAGGGAATGCCAGGGCTTGTATCATCGATTGTCTCAGCATATTACGTATTTCTCAAATGGACGATCCTGTATGAAATGAGACGTCATAAATGAAGAAAATTGGAATCATAATATGTGACCGCTACCGTTCTTGCGCTGGAGGAAAGTGTCTCAGGGCTCTTAGAAATCGTGATGGGGCTTTTGAGCTGTACAGGGGTGAAGAGGTTGAAATAGTGGGTTACACAAGCTGCGGAGGATGCCCCGGAGGCAACGTGGAATACTCTCCCGCTGAGATGAAGAAAAACGGAGCTGATGTGATTCATCTTGCTACCGGACTTCTGGTCGGATACCCTCCTTGCCCTCGGATCAGGCAGTTTACTGAGTTCATCAAAATGGCATGTGGGCTGGATGTGATCAGCGGTACACATCCGATACCACAGAACTACTACCTAAGGCACCAGGAGCTTGATACCTGGAATTCCACATGGTGGGTAAATACCATCAAACATGTTCTTACGGATGAAAAAACACGTCTTGCGTACGATTGATTACCGTTTCAGGCCTCCTTAGAAAGAACGTAGCAAAGAGAAAACCGGGGAATAAGTAAATATTACCCCGGTTCTCTACAGATAAGACAGGAACTTATCTGATCACAATCATACCGGTTGATGCCGTGAATGATCCTGAAGAAATTCTCACGTGATACAGTCCGGAAGGTACTGCCCTGCCGGAGCTGTCTTCAAGGTTCCATAGCAGGCTATGGGAACCTGAAGTCAGTTCATCTCTGGTGAGAGTCGTTACGATTCTTCCGGTGATGTCAAACACATCAACACGTGCAGGGCCGGCCTGTGCAAGGCTGAAACTGATAACAGCGCTGCTGAAGGCAGGGCTTGGCGAAACGGGACTCAGATTGTTGAAGCAAACGATTCCAAATTCAGGTTCGCATATGCCAACTCCAGTAACATCAATGTCTCCTTTATATGTATTGTGATTGCGAGCCCAGACATGTATGCTTATCGTTCCAATAGTTGCAGGGCCGACGAAGATGTCGGCAGCACCGGAGGCATTTGTGTATTCCAATTCGTATACCTCACCTGTCTGCCAGTCTCCTTTCTGCAGGCATACACGGGCATCGGCAAGAGGGCTGCCTTCACTTGTAACCTCCACATGGATATTTCCGGCACTACCAATGCTTGAAGTATGTGAAACAGACATGTCTATTGCTTCAAGTGTCCACATCGGAAGTTCGGGATCACCGAACAGGTTGTAGGTTTTAAGACACCAGTCCAGAGTCTCCACTTCATAACCTTCGAGACTGAAGCTGTCTGCAAACGCGGATGGCGGAGTGAAATAATCCTTGCTTGTCAGGTGGGCAATACCGAGCTCGTAGATATCCTCAAGGAAGTACTTGTAGTAGAACTTCTCGCATAAACGCTCGCTTGGTCCCATACCTGGTTCTCCGTAATGCCCCCAGCCATATCTGGCATTCATCGCAACAAAACCACCACCGTTCGGGCTGGCCTGCCAGGCATCGCTGAAGCATTCCACGCCATCAAGATGACCGCTGGAACAGCATATTGCATTCAGAATCGCAACACTGTTTTCAGTGGAAATATTGGTAAGACTCATAACATCACTGTTAGAATAGCTGCCACCAGGTACAGAGAAAGAAGTTGAGCTGCCGTGAGCGGCAACATACACATGGTGGGGTCCGGCATTGAACATTGCGTCAGTAATTGCATGACTGTTGCTACTTGTGGATTGATAGCATTTTTCTATCTCCCATGTACCTGGTACATAGCTGGAGATCATCTCTGCACTGACACTTCCGTAATAAGGAGGTGAGAAAAGAAGTTCCGTGCTGTGGCCGATCCGCATTTCAACAGGAGCTGTATCAAAATAATCAACTTCTCCAGCAGACCAGCTGATCATGTGTTCATATAAAAGCACCTTTTCAGCAAACAGTTTCGCTTCATCTGTGGAATTTACACTGGCTCTTCCAACCCACAGATCGGGATGATAATCTATATTATCGGCTGGTTCTCCCCATATATGGTTGAAGTTGGTATCCCAGAGATCCGCACCCGGTGCGGTGTCATTGATATCAGAGAAATAGAGATCACAGGGTGCATATTCAGTATCCCCGAATGTGGACATGTAAGCATCTCTGCAAGCCACCTTGTCGTCATCTCCGACAATAAGGACGTAATCGACTCCCTCGTCGCGGCAGTCGGTCAGGAAAGCCCGCATCTCCTGCTGAAGATCCCAGCAATTATACTGGGACTGAATCCAAGTTGTTGTATAGATATTTGTGGGTATACCCTTGGCGGTTTTCCAGTTGGCCAGATCCTCAATGATGGTTTCGTAATCGGGATGGGTGATGATGACATACTGGCCATAAAGAAGATCTTTTGCGTCAACCAGAGCTGCGCCGGAAGATGAAACATCCCACGGATTAACAACCATGTTGCGCACGATTTCCTGAGCCCTCGATTCGCTGGCTTCGGTACGCCTTCTAACGAGATTCACTGAAGGATCGGATTCATATTCAACTTCAATCACAAGATCACTGAGTATTTCAAGCTGTTCGGTTACCGGGTTCCAGCGTGCCGGATAAACTGTCAGATAAGCCACTGGAATTCCCCAGAGTACACTTGAACTGTTCAGTTCCAGGGAAGCAGAAGGATAAGCAACATCGCGCTCGTAGATATGAGCATCGGGTTCTGCCGGCAAAGCCAGTTCGGGTCTTGAAAGGGGATAGCATCCCGATGAGGGTGTGATATAATGCGATCCGTAGATGGTTTCGTAACTTTCATCAATAATTTCGAAACCTGTCACTCTGCAGCCAGTCGGCAGAGCGAGCTGAACCGGCAGGATAGGAAGACTCGGCGCTCCGGGAGTATAGGTTGTGTATCCCTGAGAATGTATAACAGAAGTGCACACACCTTTATTTTCGATTGAGAGCTGTGCCGGATTCAGGGGAATGTTCACGATCATGCTGTCGGCAGAGATGAGCGCTGACAGCAGAAAAGGAACAACCAGAAAAGAGAGTGTTTTCATATTGGTTCCTTCCGGGTCAATAGAAATTAGATTTCGTGTTACCGTCGACATTATCCAGAGGATTATTTTACAATTCGTACTGGCTGTTACTATTCTATACAATATGAGAATACACAGCGCAAATCCGCATTGTCAAGCGCAGAGCAAATATCAAGGGTTAGTCACCAATATGATTTATCGATCCGGGCAGTCCATATATCTCCAGCTGTGCGGTCGTATCACCCGGCGCATAGAGTTTAACTGTACAGGGAAGGTCCGAAGGCAGGCCGAAATGCAGTGTTCCGCCGTTCTGGCTTGTCGTTCCGCTTCCCCCTTCAACCTGACGTATCAGGGTAACGTCCTCCTGCTCCAGTCTGATAGTGCAGCCTATGCCGGAAGGATTGACTCCCTCTGGAGGATCTATACTCACAAGTATCCAGTTCCCGCCTGTGGAAATATTTTCCAGGAGCGTGGGACCTTCTCCGGAGCCCACTGCAAGATCAAGTTTTCCATCAAGATTATAATCCGCCGCCGCCGCTCCCCAGCCGTTGAAAATCCTGGCTCCCGAAAGCCAGGTTACGTCCTCGAATCTCCCGTTTCCAAGGTTCAGGTAGAGAAAACTTCGCCTGTCAGGATACACTGAAGTAATGAAAAGGTCCAGCCACCCATCGTTGTTGAAATCCCCCCATAGAGGATTGGAATGCGTTTCCTCGAATCTGATGCCGGCACTGCTTCTCATATCTGTGAAATACCCGTCCCGCTGTTCATAGAGCATGCTTCTGTCTGAGAAGGGGATATACCTTGGATGGGCTAGATTGGCCGAGAAAAGGTCCAGGTCTCCGTCATTGTCAAAGTCACCCCAGGCACTTCCTATTGT
>JAUVUL010000381.1 GCA_030600975.1 Candidatus Aegiribacteria sp. | reverse complement strand
GGTATGCTCCTTGCGTACAACCTTCCATCCGGGGTGCCACTCTGGCTTCCTGTCGTAGGTACCGCCTTTGCCATTGCTGTTGGCAAACAGGCTTTTGGAGGCCTTGGACATAATATCGTAAATCCTGCCCTGCTTGGAAGGGCTTTCCTGATGGCGAGTTTTCCCATTCTTATGACAGCGGGATGGGTTGCGCCGGAAGCCTGGAGAGGCGGCGCTGACAGCGCCTGGGAGACAAGCGGTATCGTTCAGGAGGAAATGAGTACAATTCCATCAGCTGACGCCATCTCCGGCGCTACTCCCCTGAACGTTCTAAAGCAGACCTTCGATCTGGATGCCAGTGCGGCGAATGCCCTTCTTGAAGGGAATACGGTGGTGGCTGAAAGCCTTGAGGAAAGGGCTGTCAGCATTCGAAGCGCCCTCTCCAGTAATTCCACTTATATGAACCTGCTGATCGGGAGAAGTGGAGGATGTCTTGGAGAAACTTCGGTAATTCTTCTTCTGGTTGGAGCCATCTACCTTATTATAAGGGGAGTACTTGAACTCAGGCTTCCGATCAGTTACCTTGGAACCGTTGCTGTATTTGCCTGGGTGTTCGGAGGCAGTGGATGGTTTAACGGAGACCCTCTCTTCCATGTTCTTGCAGGCGGAGTTATCCTGGGAGGGTTTTTCATGGTGTCCGATATGGTGACAACCCCTGTGACTCCCAGGGGAAGAATCATATTCGGCATCGGTGCCGGGCTTTTAACGATGGTGATCAGAAGATGGGGCGGCTATCCCGAGGGATGTTCGTACTCTATCCTTCTTATGAACCTGGTTACTCCGCTCATAGATAAACTTACGCTACCCAAAGTCTTCGGGGAGGTGAAAGAGAATGGCTGAGATGTTGAAAATCGGTCTGATTCTGATGCTTGTCGCCCTTGTGGCCGCAGTGGCACTGGGGTTCGTTAACAGCAGGACAGCGCCGATCATCGCGATTCAGAAGGAACTAGCCAAGCAGAGTGCAATGAACTCGGTGGCCGAAAGCCTTAGCCCGGGAGACAGCCTGGCTTTCGATTCTCTTTCAATCACCGGACTGGAAAATCCGTATGCGTCATGCGACAATACACTGAGTATCGTGAAGATCTCAGTGCCGCCGGATACTGCCAGAATAGGTTACGTATTCATCGCTTTCGGAAAGGGCTATTCAAGTACCGTGCAGACAATGGTGGCCGTCGAGCTTGAGGGAAGTATTTCAAATACCACGATCCTCTTCCAGCAGGAAACCCCGGGTCTTGGGGCCAATATCGTCAATCCATCAAAACTCATTGAGAAGTTTATCGGATTGACTTCTTCCGAGTGCCTTCTCACAAAGGATGGAGGCGGGATCGATGCCATGACGGGCTGCACTATCACTTCAAGAACAGTGACCAATTCTATTCGATCCGGTCTTGAGGCGATGAGTGAAGCAGGGCTTTTCAGTCAAGCTGATACGGAAGGAGGTGCGGAGTGAGCCTTCTAAAGGACCTTACTAAAGGAATATACCGCGAGAACCCTGTTTTTCGGCTTGTGCTGGGCATGTGTCCCTTCCTTGCAGTAACAACTTCCGTTGAGAATGCTCTTGGAATGGGAGCAGCGGCAACATTCGTACTGATCTGCTCGAATTTCCTCGTATCACTTTTCCGGAACATCATTCCGTCAAAGGTCAGGATTCCGTGCTACATTGTGATAATCGCTACTTTCGTCACCCTGGTCGATATGGTCATGAATGCGTACGTTCCCGACCTTCACCGCAGCCTGGGGATTTTTATTCCACTGATCGTGGTGAACTGCATAATACTCGGCAGGGCGGAGGGTTTCGCCAACAGGAATCCTGTCCTTAACTCGGTTGCCGATGCAATTGGAATGGGTATAGGATTTACCATGGCCATGGTTGTTCTGGCTTCATTCCGTGAGCTGCTTGGAAACGGGACATGGCTTAATTTCAACGTTCTTGGCTCCGCCTACCAGAATCAGCCGCTTCTCATAGCGATACTTGCTCCGGGAGCGTTCATCCTGCTGAGCTTCATACTGGGGTTTTTCAACATTCTTGAAAAGCGTAAAGGAGGTCGTCAGTAATGAATCCAACAATACTGCTTTCAACCCTTCTGGCGACACCCGATTCAGGCAGCCAGGGGTTCGATCTTGGAAAGATGATGGCCATTATCATAGCCTCCATCTTTGTTAACAACTTCGAGCTTGCAAGATTTCTGGGTATCTGCCCCTTCCTTGGAGTATCCAAAGAGCTGGATTCCGCTATCGGTATGGGGGCAGCGGTCATCTTCGTAATGACCCTCGCAACACTGGGATCCTGGGCTTCGTACCATCTACTGCTGGTTCCAATGGAACTGACCTATCTCAGTACCATTGTATTCATACTGATAATAGCATCACTTGTGCAGCTGGTGGAGATGATACTGCAGAAATTCAGCCCCGCCCTATACAATGCTCTTGGCATCTTCCTGCCGCTGATCACAACCAATTGCGCTATACTGGGAGTTGCCGTGCTCAATATCGATGAGAAGTACAGCCTCGGATATTCACTGGTCAACGCGATTGCAGCCGGAATCGGCTTTACCCTTGCCCTGATCCTAATGGCCGGTC
>JAUVUL010000090.1 GCA_030600975.1 Candidatus Aegiribacteria sp. | reverse complement strand
GAGACAATGACCTATGGATATGAGGCATTGGGTACTCCCGATAGTGGTTATGCTGTAACTAGGAGTTATAGCAATATTCTTAAAATATCAGCCTCGGGAGACAGTCTCTGGAGCTACACTTCCATTCATCCTGAAATCTCATATAAGGACCTTGTTATATGCGGAACTGACATCCTTGCATGTGGCAATAGTTGGGTTGATTCATTTTCTGTAGTAACTCGACTTGATTCCGAGGGTAACCTGCTCTGGGAACGGGTGTATCATAACTGTTTTATACGTGAGATTGCCAATACATTTGATGGCGGTTTCCTTCTTTCAGGTTCTTATCCGCGGTATTCTTATGATTCAGCAAGCCTGATAATAAAGACTGATTCAGAGGGCTGGTGGGTAGGAACAGGGATAGAACCTGAGCATTATACGCGTGACCTGGATATAATGGTTTATCCCAATCCAGCTTCGTCCTTTTCGGTTTTAAGCTTCACTCTTGATTACTCATCTAAGGTGAATCTGAATATTTTCGATATTACCGGCAGGTGTGTGCTGGAATTCCCCGAAGCCAGGTTTAATCCCGGGAAAAATGAATTCCAGATTGAAGGTCTCGGTTCCGGGATTTACTTCTGCAGGATGATCTCCGGAGATTTCACAGCTACACAGCGTTTCGTGGTGATTGAATAGCATAAATAATATTCCAGCTGTCCCTGTTTGAAGTGATTTGACAATATGACAAACCTAAGTATTCTAATCCCTCAGTGAACTATTAAGTTATCAAATGGTTGGTGTGTTCTGCAACTTAAATTGAACTATGACAGGATAATTATGAAAACACTTCTCTTTTTGGCTGTTCTTGCAATGGCGTTTGCTGCCAGTGCAGGTGAAATGACCGTTTCGATACCGATTGATGCTTCAGCAATAAACATCACCGAGGCCGGGATCTATACGAGAATAACCGGTACTGGAATGGGGCTTATAAATGTGGTTGGAGCGCCCAGCCTTCCCGCTTACACGGAGAGGATGGCACTGCCTACAGGCTGCATGGCGACCGGGATTGAGATCATTGATGCCGAATACACAGTTGTGCGGGGACTGTATAACGTCATGCCGGCTCAGACTCAAATTCCATTCTCAGTTGAGTGGAATGGGGTTCCGGATGAGCCGGATCCTGAAATATATAATTCCCGCTCTTTCTATCCTGAGAATTCCGTTGAATTTGCAGGTTCCAGTGTGATACTGGGTATCCCTGTTGCATATGTGAAAGTATTTCCCGTAAGATGGAATCCTTCAAGCAGGACGGTAGATATTCTTACGGGCCTTACACTGAGAGTTACTTACGAAAGCAGCCCGGAAGCATCCACTGTTCTCAGGAGAAGCATGCAGAGCGAGCTTCGTTCACAGGAAACTGTCAGAAATACTGTAGTGAATCCTGAAGAAGTATCGTGCTCGGGTGCTTATATCGTTGATTCGAAGGATCTGACCTACGGTGAGTACGTGATCATCGCAACCACGTATTACGAAAGCTACGCACAGGAACTGGCGGACTGGAAAACCTCAAAGGGGGTGCCTGCCAACGTCTATACAACAACATGGATTGATGATAATTACACCTGCTATGACCTTCAGCAGGAAATCCGCGCATTCCTCACAGACTGTCGCGATGAAGGGGTGGAATACGTACTCATCTATGGAGATGACAACAGAATAGCCGGCAGGGATGCCAGGATATCCATCGGCGGATCTTACGAAGAATTCCCGCCTGTTGACCTCTACTGGTCAGATATCAACGATATGATTCCGGGAGCCGACCTCTGGGACAGCAATAACAATCATGTATGGGGCCAGTTCGGATATGATGATGTCGATTACCATCCGGATCTCTGGGTAGGAAGGGCAAGCGTCAATACAAGCAGCGAGTGCACTATCTTCAACGAGAAAGTGTATATCTACGAAGGAGTCTCATCTACTGACTATTTTGAGAGTTCGGAGATCGAAGAGAGGATAGGGTACACGACCGAGATGCTGTGGCCCGGGTGTTACGGCTCCGCCGGCGCAGAGCTCATATCCGTGTACGTTCCATCGGAATGGGAAGAGGAAAAGTGTTACGATTCAGATGGGAACAACAGCATGGCGATAACGGACAGCATGCTCAATGCCGGACCTCATCATGTTTACCACAGCAGCCATGGTGCGGCTACAGGATTTTCGCTTCCCGGAGGGTTTTACTCAACTTCTCATTTCAAGAGTCTTACCAACATCTCCAGCGGCAACCTTCCTGCAATATGGAACTCTATCTCGTGCAATATAGGGTACCTTGATTACGGCATCGACTGTATGGGAGATGCATGGAACAACTCACCTGAGGGGGGAGGCTTCGGCGCTTTCAATGCGAGGTACGGATTTGGGAATTCCAGCAACCCCGGTTATGGAGTAAGCGAGATTCTCTCAAGGTATTTCTACGATGTAATGTGGAACGATGACCTGTACATTCTCGGTGTTACTCATGCAATGGGTAACGACGAGATGTGCCCCGCGTCGAGTGAAACAGAAGACTGGTGCGTAAAGGAATACAACCTTTTTGGAGATCCGGAACTTCCCATGTGGTTCTTCCCTGCGTCTGATCTTGATGCTGCCCATACCGCAAGCATTTCCGGAGCTACAAATGTAACTGTTGCCGTTACTTCAAGTGGATCATCTGTAAGCGGAGCAAGGGTCTGCCTTCAGAAGGGGGACTGGCAGTCCGGTGACATTTACAAGGTTGAAACAACGAATGCCGCCGGAGAGTGTACATTCTTTGTCAATCCTGCCTCCACCGGCACCATATCTGTAGTAGCCTGGGCGAGGGATCACATATCCTACCAGGGAACCATCAGTGTTACCGGTACAGGATTTGAGGAGGGAGGTCTTCAGGATTACATTAATGGTGTTGATGCTGTATACCCAAGCCCCGCAATGAACAGCGTCACGATACCCTTCAGCCTTGCCACAGAAGGTAATACAAGGGTTGATGTATACGATGTAACAGGTCGCCTTATTACAAACATCGCTGCCGAAGAGATGACTGCAGGCGAGCATAGCCTTTTATGGAAACTTGAAGACAACAATGGAGAAGCGGTTCCATCAGGAGTTTACCATGTAAGGGTTTCAGCTGCCGGCTGGACAGGTACGATCAGCCTGGTTGTTACCAGGTAAAGAGTGGTTGTTCTTAAGGGCGGGATGTCCCGCCCTTATTTCCGGATAATGATCTATTCACACTGCATTCGAGCGGTGATCTGTTAATAGACTATTGCATCACTGAAACTGTACCGTCCTGATAATTCACGATATATGCAGCCTCACCCGAAGGAAGTGAACAGATACTGGAGGGGTTGTCGCCAACATTCCTGGTTGTAATCACTTTATTGTCGGAGGTGCGGATCAGGGATACAGTATCATCAATACTGTTTGCGACGTACATGCATTCTCCAGACGAATGAGGACAGACGCCCCAGGGTCCGTTGCTGACATTGACGGTTTCTACCACCGAATTATCGGAGGTGCGGATAACTGCCAGCACATCGTTGCCGTAATTCGATACGTACACGTATTCTTCTGACGGAAGCGCGCATATTCCTATTGGATGTGTAAACATATCAATGGTTTTCACTACTGAGTTGTCTGACGTACGGATGACGGAAACATTGTTGGAATCCCAGTTTGTAACGTATACATAATTCCCCGAAGGGAGGGAACAG
Source organism: Candidatus Aegiribacteria sp. (assembly GCA_030600975.1). GTDB lineage: Bacteria > Fermentibacterota > Fermentibacteria > Fermentibacterales > JCC-6 > Aegiribacteria. Next base: position 3,349 of record JAUVUL010000090.1, on the reverse strand, counting down.
ATCCGATAGGGAGTCGTTCCAACGTCCACGGTTGCCACAACGGAGTTGTCGGAAGTACGGATAACGGAAACATCATCATCATCTCGATTAGTAACGTAGACGTATTCGCCTGAAGGTAGTGTACAGATGCCAACAGGCCTGTCTCCCGCAAGGATGGTTCCAATAACGGAGTTATCAGAAGTGCGGATGACAGATACGTTATCGGAACCGCAGTTAGTCACATACACATATTCACCGGATGGAAGTGAGCAGATCCCATAGGGGATTTCTCCCACATTGACCGTAACTGTAACCGAGTTATCTGATGTGCGGATAACGGATACATTATCGTCACCGCGGTTTGTTACATAGACGTACTCCCCGGAAGGAAGTGAGCAGATGTTCCATGGGTTGGTACCGACAGACACGGTGGCAGTAACGCTGTCAGGTATAGCTGTCAGGGTATTCAGAGTTACTTCATTACTCCAGCTGGAGACATCCTCGGTGTTCGTTGTAAGTAACGCATAGTAGTAAGTTGAAGAAGAACTTACGCTGGTATCAGTGTAAGTGGTATCAAATGACCAGGTTTGATCGCATATTAACTCGGCAATTGTGTAATCATCCTCAATATTCGGTGTAGTTGATCTGTACAACCTGTAGGAATCAAAATTAGGATTGGGGCACTTAGTCCAGGATAGATCAACATAGAACCAGGAAACATCTACTTCGGAGAGTACAGAGGGTGTAGGGGCTTCAACCTCAGGTGTAGTAATTGATACCTCATTGCTCCATACACCGTCACCGCTGGAATCAGTGTTCTTCAGAGCGTAGAAATACTCCGTTTCCCATGTAATATCAGTGTCTACATACAATGACGTATTAACCGAAGTAAATTCGCCGATAACCTCTGCAGAGGATGGATCGGACGAGATGTCGGGACTCTCTGACCTGTAAAGAACATAGCTGTGGAATCCCAGATCGGAACAGATAGTCCAGAAAGCTGTAACTATGCAGCTGCTCTTCGTGCCTGTTGAATTCTGTCCTGAAGAAGAAAGAGCCGGTGCAGAAGAATCCGCAGTACCGCCTGGTCCCGCTTTGCCGGTCTGGCCGGTAAAGCTTACTGACAGGGTGGAGGGAGTGAGATCAGATCCGGAAGGACCGGTATTGTCTCCGCAGGCAATGAGAAGAACAAGTGCGATAGTGATGGTAGCTTTCATTACAGTTTTCATATTCTTGTTTCTATGTTTGAGGAATGTTTTTCAAATAGAATGCCAGAATAATTATAGTGAACCTTGAATTTGTCAACTAATGAAGCGGTTTGTACCAACGTTTTTCATCGGTTGGAGCTAATTCCCTCTGTAAGAGATAGAGGATGCAGTAGCAGGTATATTCTTTTCAGGCAACAAGATCCTAAACCTGCAAACAGGGTCTCCAGCCAGAACGCTCTGAAGTACTTCAACCTCGGTGGATTCACCGAATACAACGTCGAACATCAACTTCTGAAAACCTCCACTGCAATAACACCAGTCCATGGGTATGTCCGGACCGTTCATTATTATGGCTTCCCTGGCAAGGGGGCAGTGACATGCGTAATACCTCTTCATGAGGCTATCCGTCTCCTTCAGCCAGTCCTTCGGAGAATACGGGATCTTGGTGACGTAAAGGTATTCTCCATCGCGGACTGCCGACAGAATTTCCTGATTCCCTTTGACCAGATCAATGACTTCTTTAGTAATCTCCTGCTCGAACCACACCTTTCCATCGTCAAGATGCTGCTGAAGAATCCTGATTCTTTCCACGTGGACTCTCTCAAGAAAATCATCGATAGAATCGGATTCCTCAAACCATTGCAAGTGCTTCTGGAAGCTGTCATGGGGTATTCCGTGGTGATTGTCAGCCAGTACGTCATGGCAGGTATCCGGGCCAAGTTCCATCAGCCTGTCCACAAGTAGACATGTATTTCCAGGATATGTGTCTGGAGGTGAACCCAGAGGGGGAACCTCAAGACCCTTAAACACTCTGTTCCTGCATTCATTATCCTTCTTTAATGCAAGTTTCTCCGATATGGATTCGAACACTTCCCTTCCGCTGATGGTAGAAATCGTATAAATGTACACTTCATTCTGTCCCGTCATGTAGAAATACCTTGCAAGGTCCCGGAACTGCTGCATGGTGTTCTTTTCGACTGCTATCAGCTCGTTAAAGTATTCCTTAACAGAAGGTATTTGAACCGAATCGATATTTCTGTCTGCCTTAGCGAGGTATGTCTCGAAATCAGCCACATTTTCGAGAGCGGAATTAATAGTGTCATCATCAATATTTCTTGATCGGAGGAATTCAGTGTATTCAGTTTTTTTCATCTTAACAGCTTTCATATTAAGTATTTATATTAAGAACTAAGACATGCTGCTGGTTGAAGATAGGGGATAGGAAGTGCGCCCGCAATCACAGGATTCCGTACTATGCGGCTTATCCGCATTCTTCAGTTATCATATCTTACTCCTTATTTCCAACAGGAATTAAGTGGATTATGTAAAAAAACAGTGCTCAATGACAATCCGGGATTTTTCCTACAGTGGTATTTCGTGATACTGAATTGAAGCTATTTATTTGAATAGTCACACAATCCTTGACATAAACTTGTGTATCTCTAATATTACAAACCGTGATTCAGTGTCTTTGAGAATTGGTTAGGTTCCACTCGACTCATTTCTGAGAATTGTGTTCCCCCTATTATCAGGACATTCTGATATCCATATGTGACCATTCTGGTTGCAGCAGCCGGTTGTGATACCGGGTATTAAGCTTCGGATTATCCGAAGCACCGGGCGTGAATGTCCGGGTATGGAGGGTATGAACCCTCAGAATTGGAGTTATTCTTGAATAACAAACTGTTTGTTGGCGGTCTTTCGTGGGGAACCACGGATAAGGAACTTATGGAAACCTTCTCACCGTACGGTACCGTTACGGAAGCAAAGGTCATCAAGGAACGTGATTCCGGAAGGTCTCGCGGTTTCGGTTTCGTTACTTTTGATACCGAAGCAGAAGCTACCGCAGCTGCGGAAGCTCTGAATGATACAGAACTTGATGGACGTAACCTTAGAGTAGATTTCGCTCACGATAAGCGTTAACGCCGACTATCTCTGTATAGAGGAGGGCAGTTCAATGAGCTGCCCTTTTTCTTATTGTTTTTCATGCAAATGAAGGATATTCGCTGTATCGAAGGGTTTTAGTCCGCATATTTCACCAGCTTTTGTTTCGAAGCGTCGTAGACAGCTGTGGGTACGAGGCTTGCGAGTGCAGACTCCGCAGGCGTACTTTTACAGTACGTCGAGGACGGATGTGCGAGTATAACGAAGTAGCCACAGTT
>JAUVUL010000354.1 GCA_030600975.1 Candidatus Aegiribacteria sp. | reverse complement strand
TCCAGTTGTAAACACCCGCTTCAAGCACGAGCAGAAGAAGAACCCCTCCCGCAATCACCAGAAGAATCCTGCGTACTCCGATTTTCATATCCTTATCCCCATACGAAGCCTTGCCGACCTTGCCCTGCTGTTCTTCCTTATCTCATCCTCACCTGGAACAACCCATCGTGGAGAATGCTGCCGATACGAAGGAGTATCTCTGAACAGCAGCTTTATTTTCCTGTCCTCGATGGAGTGAAACGTGATGAATGCAATTCGAGCACCAACCTTTGTCCAGCTGTCCAGGTCATCAATCAGTCTGTCCAGCTGATCGAGTTCCTCGTTTACAGCTATCCTGAGAGCCTGGAACACCCTCGAGAGTATTTTAAAGGAATTCCTTCTGATTGAGCCATCGATTATCTCCGCAAGCTCAAGGGTTGTGTTAACAGGTCTGTTTCTTACTATCGCCTTCGCTATCCTCCTGCTTCTACCCTCTTCGCCGTAATTGTAGATGATATCGGCTATCTTTTTTTCAGTCATTTTGTTAAGCAGTTCTGCCGCTGTGGTGCCCGTAGAATCATCAAATCTCATATCCAGAGGGCCTTCGTGCCTGTAGGAAAACCCCCGTAGCGGATCATCAAGCTGAATTGATGAAAGGCCCAGATCAAAAAGAGCAGCGGACGCATTTCTTAAACCCAGCTCCTTTATGATGTCCGGTACTTCCGTATAACTCCCCTGCCGCACAATGACATCAGGGTTATCGCTGAACCTGCTTCTGAGGATTGATACAGCCGCAGGATCGCGATCAACGGCCAGAAAGCTCATCCCGGGCATTGCTCTTGAAAGCATTTCCAGGTGCCCCCCTGCTCCGGCTGTTCCATCCACAAGAAGCCCTTCATTCAGACCGCCTGTAAAGAAATCAACCACCTCATCGGCCATTACCGGCACATGAGACAGCATATCTATTTGATTACAGTGACTTCTCAGACTGTCTTCTGCATATCTTTCTGCGCACATTGAAACCAGGCCTCCTGCAAAAGGAGAGATGAAAACTCAGTAAATATCGATGTCGATTTCCTCAATGGCTTCTTCCAGAGAGGATACCTGTTCCTTTTCCCGTCCAGCGTACCGCTGGGCAGCCCAGAGTTCTATCGAATCAAGCAGGCCGATGAAAACGATTTCATGGGTCATTCCGGAAACGTCGATCAGGTCGGAAGGAATAGTGATCCTGCCCTGACCGTCTATATTCACGGGGCGAATGTACTGGGAGAACTCGCGAATAATGTCCCTGTTCTTTTTGATGTTCCTGGAGAGCGAAGCAAGTCCGTCCCTGACTTTCTGCCACTTCTCCGGCGGGTAGAGAATAAGACTTCCCTCCATACCCTTCCCGATGAAAAGACCTTCCCTGGGCAGCTGCCTTCGAAACTGGGCGGGTACGCTTACCCGGCCCTTATCGTCAAGCGTATGTAAGTGCTTCCCGGTGTAATCATTCATAGGTTACCCTCCGGACCAATTCTATCCCACAATTTCCCACTGTCAACCCATTTCATGGGTCTGTATCCCACACAAATTCAAAGTTGAAAAACAACACTACTTTATAGTATTACTGTGTAATGATTTAAGGGATCTACGCAATCGTTCCGAATTGAGCGAGCAGATTTCTGCTATAATGAGGATATATAGTACAGTGCCTTCGGCGGACCGCTTCCTGGACAATTGACGCTCTACAAACGCTGTTGTTCAGAATGTAAAACGCTATATTCAGTACAGTATATGAATGGAGGTATACTTATAATGAAGTACTTGTTATTGATTCTGACGTTATTAACCACAGCAACTATTGCAGATACCCTTCTTGTTCCCTCCGAATACCCTTCCATTCAGAATGGCATCAGCGCCGCACAGGACGGTGATACGGTACTTGTGTCCCCCGGCGAATTCGAAGGACCCATAAGCTTCGAGGGGAAGAACATCGTTGTATTGAGTATACATGGTGCCGGCAGCACTCATATCAGAGTCTCCCGTAATTATCACTGCGTATCCATCACAGGGGGGCAGGACAGCACAGCAGTGCTTGAGGGTTTTTTAATAAGTAACAAGATCTCGGATAATGAAGTATCTCGCGACACTATCGGTTGTGGTGGAGGCCTTTACATTGTTAATGCATCTCCAACCATTCGGAATAATATCATCATCGACTGCATGGCCACTGAATGTGGAGCGGGAGTATATGTGAAGCAGTCATCCATGTTCATGTCAGATTGTACTATTACCAATAACAGTTTTCCAGTTTGGGCTGGAGGGATGCTAGTTATAGAATGCGGTTTCGGTGATCGACCTTTGAGTATAATCGACTGCACATTTACTGACAATTATGCTCAGGATGGTGCTGGTGGATTCAGTGCCTGGGATTGTGGTTCAGTTGTACTTATAAACAATATCATCTGTAATAACCGGTGTTCTCTTTATGCTTCAGGCCTCTCAGCTTATAGTGTTATAAACATGCAACTATTCGGCAATTACATAGCAGAAAATTCTTATTCTAGTGGACTACATATAAGCTCATCTGAAGCTACTGTGATAGGAAATTTCATCATTACGACTTCAAATGGAAGAGGTATAGGCGTATTCAAAAGCGTCGTTACCCTGGAGAATAATGCTATTCTTATGAATTCTTCTACATACAATGGTGGTGGTCTTCGAGTATACGATGGTTCAGTTGTTGTAAGAAATTCAATTATACGGGGAAACACAGCTCAAGCGGGTTCTCAGATATACCTTGAAGATTCATCGCAAGCACTTATTGAGTATAGCAATGTTGAGTATGGACAGGATTCTGTATTTGTCGATCCATCCTCGACCCTCAACTGGGGCCCGGGCAACATCGATATCGATCCCCAGTTCGAGACAGGGCCTTTTGGCGATTATCACCTTCCATGGGGTTCCCCCTGCGTAGATGCTGGTAATCACGTTTCAGAGTACAACGATCCCGAGGATCCC
>JAUVUL010000243.1 GCA_030600975.1 Candidatus Aegiribacteria sp. | reverse complement strand
GGTCACACGGGAGAAGGACATTGCCATTGCATGGTAATCCAGTGAAAACCCTTCTATTATCTGCTGCTCTCTTAATTTTTACTGCTCCCCTCTTCGGGCATGGAGCAAGGGTTATCTGGGAAATGCAGGGTGATTCAGTGCATATTTCGGCATCATTTGATGACGGGCAGCCTCTGGACAGAGCGCAGGTCACCGTCTTCTCGGCAGCCGCTCCATCAGTGCCGTACATTGTTGGAATGACTGACGAAAATGGAGAATTCTCGTTTCTGCCCGATAAAGAAGAATCACTAAACTGGGATGTACAGGTCCGCAGCGCCGGGCACGGGGATATAGTGCATTTATCATTGGCTGAGGAATCTACAGTCGACGATGAACAGGGCATATTTACCACACTTCAGATAGTACTTATGTCAGCCTGCGTTGTATGGGGTTTTATTGGAACCGCTTTCTTCTTCGCTTCAAAACGAAAAAGGTATAATGCACATACCTGACGGAATGCTGCCGGGGGAAATATGTGCTGCTGGATATGCTGGTACAGCCGCTTTGACATGGTTATGTATTAAAAAAGCGCGCAGCAGCAGTGAGGATCCGGCTGGAATTGTTTCCAGGGCATCAGTAATGGCAGCGGCTTTCTTTGTTGTATCCTGGGTTCATATTCCACTGCCCCCGGTCAGCGTTCACCCTATTCTGGCAGGTCTGATGGGGATTTTACTCGGCTGGATCTCTTTCCCGGCAATTCTTGTTGGACTTTTCTTTCAGGCGGCGATGTTCGGTCATGGTGGTTTTACAACTCTCGGGGTAAACGCTCTTTCCATGGGCGGGGCTGCACTGCTTGCCTGGGCTATGTACCGATTGCTAAGAGGAAAGCAGGGAGAAAGGGCAATCCTCATATCAGGATTTGTTGCCGGATTTGCCGGAGTATCATTCGCGGTGATTGCTGTTGGCTCTGTCCTGATTCTGACAATACCTGCATATATCGATACTGGAACAGAATTGTCCGCTATTCTTGCCATGACAGCTGCGCATCTTCCACTGGCTCTGGCGGAAGGAGTATTCACCGCTCTTATTGCTCGGTTCCTGCTGAGGGTTAAACCGGATATGCTGTTGTAACATGTCGCCAGAAAACCGCCGAATGATGGTATTCAAAAACTGGGATACCTCCCTTAAAATCCCAAGCCTGTTTTTCCTTATGATGTCCATGGCCCTCATCAGGGATCAGCATCTGATCCCTCTCCTGCCATGCATCGCCGCGATTCTGTTCATCGCATCCGGAGTTCCTCTGTCGCTGCTTCTGTCGAGGTTTCGTGCCCCGGTTGTTTTTCTCCTCTTTGTAAGTGTATTCCTGATACTATTTTCAGGAGATAAAGTCCTTGTTAGAATCGGCCCTGTTGTTCTGAAATCGCAGGGAGCCGTTTTTGCGTTGAATACATGTGTGCGGGTTTTGAGCGTTATCACTGTGGGCTTAGTTATGATTTATACCACGCCTCTTTCCGGTTTGTCAGGACAGTTGAAAGGGATGCTGATTCCCCATATTCTTGTTGATATCGGTATTATGACAGGCAGGTACATAATGGTCATAGGTGAAGATTACGGTAAGATGAAAACCGCCAGAAAACTGAGGGGTTATATGCCGGGGGAAAGCATAGCTCGAAGGTTCGGGGTTATTGTTCCAACTGCAGCCACATTGCTTATAAAAGGATTTCATCAGTCCGAGAGGGTATTCAATGCGATGCGAATGAGAGGTTACGGAAGCAGTTTCACCGGCGAAGACAGAAGTTATGCTTTGGAAAGGCCTTCATGTTCAAGCTTCTTGATGTTTCTTGCGACTGTAATCGTAGCTGTCCTTCTGATAGTTCTGGAGATCACTGTTGAAACCGCGTAAATTAAAAATAAGTATGCAGAACGGCACTCATGTATCCGTAAAGAATCTGAATTTTTCCTTTCCCCTGCAGGAGCCGGTTCTAAGAGGAGTTGATCTTGATATCAAGCCCGGAGAAAAAGTTGGAATAATCGGACCCAATGGATCCGGGAAAACTACACTGTTTCTGCTTCTGGCAGGGATACTTGCTCCTGATTCAGGTTCTTTGTCCGTTCTTGATTCCCCGGTAATAACTGGGAGTTTTAACAGCAACCTTGGCTTTGTTTTCCAGAATCCTGATGATCAACTGTTCTGTCCAACGGTCAGGGATGACCTGGCTTTCGGTCTTCTTAATCTTGGCTATTCCAAAGAAGAGGCTGATTCAATGATCGATACATACCTGACCCGCATGGATTTATCTGATCTGGCGGAAAGACCTCCCCACAACCTATCCGGGGGTGAGAAAAGGATGATATCGATTGCCGGGGTTATCATTATGAACCCAACTGTGGTGATGCTTGATGAACCGGAGTCCAGCCTTGACAGCAGGGCAAGAAGACAGCTCATCGAGTTCCTCCGGAATTCAGGTGAAACGCTGCTTATCGCTTCTCATGATCTCGAGTTTTTGCTTGAAACCTGCGAAAGAACAGCATTGCTTGATAATGGAAGGATATGTACTGACGGATTATCAAGGAGGATAATGGGCGATGAGCCGCTGATGAATTCTCACGGTTTTGAAAAGCCGCACTCTCTTGTTCCTCATGTTGAACCGCATCACAGCATATAACTGAACCAGGATAATCCCTGAATGTGTTTTTGAAGTTCTAAGTGTCGCAAGTGACGTTCGACCCCGAATGCCGGCCCCAAAAGGACTAGTTGCTTAACAGGATGATCTTCTGGGAACTATCGCCATTTGCAGTCCTGCTTCTCACGATGTAAGTCCCTGGAGGCATTTCGGATGTATCAAGACAGGTTGCTCCCGACTTGTCCGGCTCTATCTGAGCCATAAGCCTTCCGTGAAGGTCGAATATTTCTATACATGTTATAGCAGGGGCAGATCCGGTCCTGATCATAATTGAACGTCCTGCTGCGACGGGGTTCGGAGTGATAAGTATGTCATTTACCGATGCAGTTTCCTGTGTTTCATGAACTGACGTAATATCGTCCCTTTGAATGAACCTTGTTTCCGGCACCGGTGTTGCAGACCAGGCGACCACATAGCCAGAGTCGATACTGCAGACTGCGAGATTTCCATTGTAAAGGTCTGGTACACCAGTCTCCACCACATGATAGAAGGAGTTCCACTCACTATTCCAATGAGCGCACCTTATCTCACCCGCTTCCTGCCAGACTAGAAGCAGGCTGTAATCAAGGGGGTTTGCGCTCATGGCGATAGCAGAGAGAACGGGTATGTCGTATGGAGCAGGTTCAGAGTAGACCGCTGATGTGGTTCCAGGCAGGAACATGGAGTACCACAGTTCGGTGTCATTGGCAGTTGTCCAGAATCCCAGCACTGCATCCATACAGGAACCCACAGCCCTGATCTCTCCATAGCAGTATTCGAAATGAAAAACATCATGCAGCATGGGCTCGAAGTCCCCTGGTACAGTAGCCCCGTCAATCTGATGAACACCGGCATAGTGCCACAAACCGGGCGTCCCGAATCCATTGTGATAGCTCCAAAGCTGGGTCGGTGTAGTTGAACTGCAGCAGACAGGCCTGCTGTAGGAGTTGATGCTTGCATAATACGAATCCAAACTGACGCCTAGTGTATCGGTGATATACAAATCTCCGGAGGTGTCGCACTGGAACCTGGCGGAGATGACGTTGCATTCCATTCCTCCGCTTATGGGCAGGTAGGCATCCGCTGAAACATAGAAAGCGTCATCTTCGTTCTGATGCCTTGCAGCCTGTATGGTTCCCTCAGCATAATCAGGTTCGCTGAACCAGCAGAGGTCTGTTGAGGCGACAGCTCTTGATGTTACCACACTCAGGGGAGAGGGATCGATCATATAGAGGGTATCGTCAACATGCTGCAGGTAGGATGAGGTGGTCATGATCAGACGAGGTTCTCCATTAATTACAACGAATCCCAGCGTAGGGGAGTGCTGCCCGAATTCCAGGGTATCCTGAGAACCCTCAATTTCCGCCAGGTATGAAATACCAGGGACCTCATCCCAGACCACGAAGTTGCCCAAAGAGCAGCCAACAACATCAACGGCGGCATATGCACAGGATAAAGCGACAAGGACAATCAATAATATTAAACGCATGCTTAACCCCCTAAGTGTATTCAATCATCAATTAGAACATAACATAAGATATATACTATTCATAATCTATACTGTTTTGACTTGGGTAAAAAACCTTTACATTAAGTCTGAATCCATTGAACTGATG
>JAUVUL010000368.1 GCA_030600975.1 Candidatus Aegiribacteria sp. | reverse complement strand
TGGGCTGGCCGTACTTGCGGAATCATGGCCAGCCAGGGAGAAGGCCTGGACAGGCTCCATGGTCCGACATGCCGTTACTTCAGTGGTGGGAAAGGGGGAGGACTCGGGAATCGAGATCCTCCTTGATTTCATGAATGATGAAAATTACAAACGGTGCCGCAAAACCTGGAAGCGGCTGAAGAAGAACAGCAGGCGAAGAGCCTATACACTGTCTGAAATCTTCTCAAGGGCTATACAGAAAAGAGATGATCAGGCCTCTGCTTACGGGATGAACCTTGTCTATCTGGACTATATCCCGGATGGGATGGGGGGAACACTTGCGAGTAAAATGACCAGAATCACCAGCCGCGGCACACTGATCGTATCCCCGAGGGAGAACGGAAAACTTGTGGGCGAGGCCCGATCCTACGGAGACTGGGATATGGCCGGCTTTCTGGTGAGTATGGGAGATGTGTTTACGAGCGCGGGGGGCCATAGAATGGCAGCGGGATTCAGCTGCGAGAGGACATCCTGGAAAAAGCTCAGGGAGCTGCTCCTTTCGAAGATGGTAGAGTATCCGGTGGACCCGGTACCTATGCCGCATATTGACCTTGTAGTTGATGAGCTTCCCGACCCGGCGGAGTTCTTATGTCTTGCTCCGTTTGGCGGTAGATTCCTTCCCCCGGCTGTGAAGAAGGGCACAATGAGATACCTGATGAACATCGGTGAGAATTCCGTAAGCTGGTTCATAACAGAGGAAAGCGGAGACTGATGAAGTACATGGTTACAGGAGCGGCGGGGTTTATTGGAAGTCATCTTACCCGTCAGCTTCTATCAGAGGGCGGAGAAGTGGTGGCGGTTGACTGTTTTCGGGATTACTACCATCCTGAACTGAAAAGGGCGAATATCGCCGATTTAGTTAAGAATCCTTCTTTCAAGCTTTCTGAAGAAGATCTGTCCTTGAAGAACATGTCCTGGCTGGACAGGGCTTTTGATCCCGCGGAAGAAATTCTCGTTTACCATCTGGCGGCACAGGCGGGTGTAAGGAAGAGCTGGGGAGAAGAGTTCTCCCAATATACCAGGGATAATATCACGGCCACGCAGAATCTCCTCGAATGGTCAATTAAAAGAGGAAACGTAAAGAACTTTATATACGCGTCCTCCTCATCCGTATACGGAAGGATTACTGATCTGCCCATGGTGGAGGACAAGACCCTGCCCATGCCTGACTCTCCCTACGGCGTGACAAAACTTGCAGCGGAGAACCTTGTAAGGCTGTACAGCAGGAACTACGGCCTTCCAAGCGTTTCCCTCAGGTTCTTTACCGTTTACGGTCCCGGGCAGAGGCCCGACATGGCATTCTCAATTTTCCTGGAAGCCATAAGGACGGGGAATCCAATCAGAATATTCGGTGATGGAAGCCAGACCAGGGATTTTACCTACGTTGGTGATGTTGTCCGGGGTCTGAGAAAATCCTCAGAATGTACCGATGGAAGGGTGATGAACCTGGCTGGAGGCAATACCCTTCATTTGCTTGAGGCCATAGGTATTCTGGAGGAAGCAGCCGGTATGAAAGCGAAGCTGGAGTTTTTACCCGTTCAGCCTGGTGACGTTCAGGATACCTTTGCGTCAACCGAACTTCTGGAAAAGACAACCGGCTGGAAACCCACCACCCCCTTGATCGAGGGCCTTCGCCGCCAGCTACGGGGCAGAATTTAGAAACAGAAAACCGGCAGAATCGATCTGCCGGTTCCTGTTCAGGGATGTTTTGTTCTAAATTATGATGTCGCTGTCGTCCCTGGGTTCGATCTTGAAGTTATCGCGGGAGTACCAGAGCAATCCTGTGAAACTTGAAATGGTATCGCCTACAGCCGGGACGTAGCTGAAATCACCCATTGTGCCGGCGTAGCACTCTCCACTCCCGTCATCGATAGCCCACGTGTAGTAAGGAAGTCCGATCTGCGTTACATCGACATCGGAAACGGTCACAAACACCGATTCCCATTGTTCAGGATCAACTGATGTTGCAAGATCACCGGTGGAGAACGGAATTGGATCAGGAAGATCATGTCCGCTCGAGTGGACAACGTAGGATATCGGATACTTGAGCTCGGTCATGTTGTAATACTCATCAACAACACCGGTAACCGTCACGCTGTCACCTCTCTCCAGACCTGCAAGATCGTCGCCATACAAAAGCAAACCACTCCAGGGTCCTCCACCGGCATCGGCAAGGGCGGAGTATGTTGAAGCTGCAACAGCAGTATAATCATCCGGGTCAGCGGTTACGATCCCGGTGACACTGACAGTCTGTCCATCATAGGGTGAATCAGCCTGCTGCCCCTGGATCTCGTAGCATGTATAGGTATCTCCGCCTCCACCTCCGTGTATGGTGATATCACTGTTATCACGGGGCTGTATGCGCCATTCATCGTATTCGTAGAAAAGCGGACCCTTAACATCAACCGTATCACCCACTGACGGTTCGGTGAAATCGCCACGGTTGCCCATATGGCAGCTGCCGCTGCCGTCATCGATCTCGTAGCTGTGATCGTTCTGTACGAGAACAATAGCGTCGGTCACCGAAACGACAACACTTTCGTACTGTTCTTCGCAGACCTGAGCGGTTGTGAGCTCGATGGGACTGGGAAGAGTATGCCCGGTTGAGATCACCAGGACATCCGAAAGATAAGTGAGTTCAGTTAAACCGTAGTACTCCGAAACGGTACCGGAAATGGTAATACTGTCACCCCTTGCCAGGGCAGCGGCACTGTCTC
>JAUVUL010000296.1 GCA_030600975.1 Candidatus Aegiribacteria sp. | reverse complement strand
GTCAAGTCTTCTTGTGATCTTGTGCTTGAGTCTTTCCATCTTCGCAATTACTTCGCTCTCTTTTCTTGTGGGAAAACCATGTTTATCATGTAATAGACCGGTTACATGATATCTGTAACCGCTGCCGAAACTGGCCATGGGCGAGACGTTCGATGTCGATTCGTGGTAGTGTTCATACCATTCAACGGGAACATCGGGAACAGGCATTGGAACAACATGAACATCTTTCTTAAGAGGAAAGACAACTCTTTCCCGCATATGGCCTATGATCTCATCCGGAAGGAGAATAACAGGTGTTCTGAAGGTCTCCGAGAGATTGAAAGCCCTGATGGTCAGCTCGAAGCATTCCTTTACATTGCAGGGTGCCAGGGCTATCACGGGATGGTCTCCGTGAGTTCCCCACCTGGCCTGCATCACATCTCCCTGGGCAGCCTGTGTGGGCAAGCCGGTGGAGGGTCCTCCCCGCATGACATTTACAATCACAATTGGGACTTCCGTCATACATGCGTATCCCAGTCCCTCCTGCATAAGGCTGAAACCGGGGCCACTGGTTGCTGTCATGGACTTGGAGCCTGCGAGCCTTCCTCCAACGAGAGCGCTGATGCTTGCTATTTCATCCTCCATCTGGATCCACTTTTTATCAAGCAGAGGCATATACTGCGCAAGCAGCTCCGCTATCTCGGTTGACGGAGTTATGGGATAACCGGCAAAAAATCCTATGTCGGCAGCAATTGCCCCGAGGGCAATAGCTTCATTTCCCTGAACAAGTCTGGTTTCACCCCAAGGCACAATCACCTGGAATCACCTTCTCCCTTTACCTTTGTTGTCGGTAAATGCTGCAGTTTATCCTGGGTACCGTTCACTCGTCCCTGTCTGTCCTTGATACCGATTGCAAAATCAGGACATCTTCTAGCACAGAGATAACATCTTACACATTTCTCCGGGTAAGCGACAACGGCCTTCTGGTCTTTCATTTCAAGAACACCGGTGGGACAGAACTCAACACATATAGCGCAACCTTTACACCAATCCGGAAAAACATGCACGAAAGAATCAGGTTCTGAGCGGAGTTTTCCCTTCGATGTTTTCTTCTTCTCCGCAGCCTTGCCGTCGTTCTTCTTCCCGGCGGAGACTTTCTCAGAAGATGAGGATTTCTTAGCCATTGAACCTGTACCTCCCTTATCTATTGCACAGGTAGACATGCGCAGAAAGGCAGGATATTACTCCTGCTTTCTGCGTTATGAAACATTATTCCGTAACCGGCTAGCCTATGAGTGACTTCAGAACTTCAGGAAGATCAGGTTTTCCGATTTCCTGAAGGTCATATCCCACTCTTACCACTGGTTTATTGATCTTGATTATCCGTGTAAGATCTATTGGGGTTGCTATGATAACAGCATCACAATCCGATGCGTTAATAGTCTGTTGAAGATCCTTCATCTGGTCCTCACCGTAGCCCATAGCAGGAAGAATAACGGCTTCCTCCCTGTCTGCGTAGTACTTGTCGAACGTGTCGATAATGCTACCTACCGCAAAGGGTCTGGGATCAACATAGTCAGCTGCGCCGAATTTCTCGGCTGCGACGAATCCAGCACCGTACTCCATATCACCGTGAGTAAGTGTAGGCCCGTCTTCAACAACGAGTACTTTTGCTCCGGTGATGAGAGAGGGATTATCCACTGTCAGGGGGCTTGCAGCATCGATGATCAATGCTTCAGGGTTTACCGCCCTTATATTGGCTCTCACTTCATCAACATCCTCAGGGTAGGCACTGTCTATCTTGTTGATAACAACAGCATCGGCAAGCCTGAGATTTGTCTGTCCCGGATAGTAGGATATCTCATGTCCCGGTCTGTGAGGGTCGACCACTGTAATGGTCAGATCAGGTTTGTAGAAGGATGTATCGTTGTTTCCGCCATCCCAGAGGATCACATCAGCCTCTTTTTCCGCTTCACGGAGTATCGCTTCGTAGTCTACCCCGGCGTATATGACATTCCCACTTTTTATGTGCGGCTCGTACTCCTCCATCTCTTCGATGGTGCAATTGTGCTTCTTGAGGTCATCAATGGTTGCAAACCTCTGAACTTTCTGAGCAACGAGATCACCGTAAGGCATCGGGTGTCTGATGGCAACAACCTTCTTACCGGCTGCCTGCAGGATATCTATGACACGTCTTGTTGTCTGGCTTTTCCCGCAGCCCGTACGCACCGCGCAAACAGCAATAAGAGGTTTAGTACTCTTTATCATGGTTTTTTCTACACCAAGCATTGTAAAATCAACACCTGCAGCATTGACCCTTGAACAGAGTTCCATGACAGTATTGTCCGACAGGTCACTGTAGGACAGAACACAGAGCTCTATATCCTTTTCGATGATTATCTCTTCAAGTCCGTCTTCAGAGAGAATAGGAATACCATCGGGATAAAGATCGCCCGCAAGTTCCGCAGGATACTTCCTGCCAGCTATATCCGGTATCTGTGTTGCGGTAAACGCTACCACATCGTAGTTCGGATTGTCTCGATATACTACATTGAAATTGTGAAAATCTCGCCCAGCGGCACCAAGGATCAAGGTTCTGATCTTGCTCATCTGTCGTCCTTTCCGCAAGAAGTGACTGCTTGCGGGAAAGCAACAGCGAACCGCAATCGCGGTTCGGCCTCTCCCATCTGCAAAAACTCCGGTCAATCTTTGACCGGACATAACTAGATAAATCTCACAACCATGAGCGTGATTGTCAACTCACTGAAATAACGGTGAA
This sequence comes from Candidatus Aegiribacteria sp., assembly GCA_030600975.1. GTDB lineage: Bacteria > Fermentibacterota > Fermentibacteria > Fermentibacterales > JCC-6 > Aegiribacteria. Next base: position 1,001 of record JAUVUL010000296.1, on the reverse strand, counting down.
TCTAATGAATATCATCGGTTCCATGCCATACGCCGCCACCGACAAGGGATTGAGCTATGTTTGTGAGGTGATCACCGATACGCTCACAGTATTCTATGAAATCAAGCAATGCAAGCCTCTTCAATCCGTCCTCCCCCTTACTGGTAAGGCATTCAGTGTAGGATTTACGCGCAGTATCCTCGAGCCTGTTGAGTCTTGACTCAAGAGCAAGGACCGCCTGGGAGGATTCCCAGTCATGGGATTCAAGAGATAACTTTGTTGAGAATAGCATTTTAGTTACGATTTCAGATGCAAGTACAGCTGCGTCTGCCAGTTCTCCGGGTTCTATCTTGAAACTTCCAGATATTCTATTCCTGGTCTCAACGATATTGACCGCATGGTCGGATACCCTTTCAAGGTCGTTGATCGTATGTATGATAACAGGCAGTTTCAGCGATTGGTTCTGATCAAGATTCCGCTGAAACAGTTTTGAGGCATAAACGGTAAGATCCCGCTGCATGTAGTCTACCCTGTCCTCCATGGACATTATCCTGTCCGATTTTGGATAACCCTTGAAAAAGCAGGAGATAGCCCCATTGACAGTAGCTTCTGCGTAGCTGGCCATTTTAACCATCTCGCGTTCAAGGTTGTCAATTGCGAGGGCGGGAGAATCCAGAAGATTGTCATCAAGTAAGAGTTCAATTTCTTCATTCTTATCTTCCTCCCTGTCCGGAACAATGAACCGGCACAGTTTCGCCAGTAATGGGACCAGTGGAAGAAAGAGAAGCGCGTTGAAAATATTGAACATACTATGGGCGTTGGCCACCTGTCTCAACGAATCGCCCGAAGTTGACCTGACAAAGTTAAGCACGAAACCGTTATTGTCAGATATGAGCAGACCCATATATATGGCGCCGATCACGTTGAAAAGCGTGTGTGCCATTGCCGTCTGCTTAGCCGTTCTACTGGCTCCAATAGCGGAGAGCTGGGCGGTGACCGTGGTACCGATGTTATCACCCAGG
>JAUVUL010000112.1 GCA_030600975.1 Candidatus Aegiribacteria sp. | reverse complement strand
TGTTGAAATCGACAGATTCGCGGATCCATGCAGCCACCACGGGTAATTATCATCGTTCCTGTCACGGTCATATATGGTTCCCTTTGTATGTATGGAAGGTGCTATCGAAAGCCAGCCCCATAATCTGCTTGATCCGGTAAGACCCGAAGTTAGCTTCAGGGCTGAGTTTGTTGCTCTTGATTCTTCCATTCTCCTGTCTCTTGAAAGGTAGTGCGCGTTTGCATTCCAATAGATGGAGTGCCATGGGCGGACAAGCGAGGGATCTGAAGGTACTCTGAAAAGGGGAGCTGATGGGAGAGAAAGCCTGATGTCAGGGAGCTCCTGGTCAGATTCAACCTCTCCCGGAATTGTGTCAGGATCAGTATTCAGGTAGCTTGTCCGATCAAATACCGCCTGGAAACTCATTCTGCCGAAATACCTGTTTACACTAACCCAGGAATGCAGTTCTCCCGTCATACGATCCTCGGGGTTCTGCTGCGTCTCTTCAAGGTAGGATTTATCACTTAGAAACTCACCCTGTACTCTGACCGTTGTCCCGTCCGGGAAATCATGCAGATGATTGCCGAATACCATCCATCTGTCACGGTGGGTTAAGAATTCTCTTCTCAATTCCGTTCTCAGATTTCCATTGCATAAATACCTTACTCTGTGCCTCTCGTCGGCTGCCAGTACGAACCTGGTTTTTTCCATTATATCTCCGTGAACCCAAAGATCAGCGTAATCGGAAAAAACGAAGTAGTAACCGAATTCTCTTAGAAACCTGCCATCCCTGGTTGTCTGACCGAATTTGGGCATTGTGAATCCGGGCTGTCGGCCCCGTCTTATCGGGAAAACCCAGTATGGAAAATAGAGAACAGGCGTGTCTTCAACGTACAGGTACACCGGTCTGGCAACAGCCTTATCATCAGGGAACACCTTCATTATAGGGCAATAGAAATAGTAATGGATGCTGTCTTCATCGCATGTTGTGAATCTGGCATCAACTATATTGAATTCGTTGCGACCTACCCTCGTTATCGTTGAACCGGTGTAAAATCCGAATTCATACTGCGAAGCCGCGTTCATTATGCGTCCTTTTCGGGTCGGAATACTGTATATCATCCCGTTCCCGGTTATTGCCTCTCCGCGATCCAGAAGTTCGGATTCACCACTGGCAATGATGAGCTCATCCTCTGAGAAGTACTCGACTGTATCCGATTTCAGCGTCATATCCCGGTAATCAAGTGTTGCGGAGCCAATCAGTATCAGGTCACCTGTATCTGTGTTGAAAACCAGTGAATCAGCAGAATAGGCAATTGTTTCAAGTCTCTCCGCGGTAAGTGTAGAATCCCTCGAAGTAGTGTCTGGTTCTGCAGTATCGACCGCGCATAGTGTCATTAAGATCAGGAAATATGTCATCCGGTTCGGATTCTTCCCATGATAGCGGCTCCCTCCGATCCCGCGCAAGAACTTGACGGCAGTTCATTCATGTTCCACGCGAAGAAATTAAAAGTAAACTGAATTGTCATCCAATTTTCTGCATAGACCACGGCGTCTATCCAGTTTTGGTAATATGCGGGGTGTACTATCGTCGTCAACGTCATATTGTTCCCCTGAGCAGGGGAAGCTGGTTGCTCATACTAAGCCGGATTTGTGGATATAGTTTTAGAGTTGTTCTTGTATGGCAACAAAAGGGAGCAAAACCTCATTTCCGCTGTTATATGCAATTGCCTACTCACTTATATCCTTCACCATATATAGATTGCTTGTGAACCCAGCTCTTTGTGTGATTTTCCAAAAGTGCTTTTCTTTTACAGTATGATATCCTAATTTCTTATAAAGTTCTATTACTAAATCATTTGTATTAACTACTTCTAATAGAGATTATCCTGAAATGATTGGTTCGAGCATATTGTTCTATGCAGTGTATTAATTCTCTTCCAATTCCCCTGCCCCTTAAATCTCTATTTACTGCTAACGATTCAAACATGATCTCATCTTGAGCGAGTTTAATATTATTCCAATTAAGTATAAAGTAATAAATAATTGATTTAAAAATATTCACATGTTTTAATATGGATTTAAATCGATATTTCAGAAATCTAATATCTTTTAATGTAAATCCAATTACACCGATCAGGAAATCGTTTGAAAAAGCTAAAAAGCAATTACTTATATTGTATGATTCCTTTATTATTTTAATAACTATATCTTTATGTACATTCAATGCGTATATCTTTTCTTTGAATGCGTCATAGATTAATTCAGCAAGATTGCCAGAATCAATATCAATCTCATTTCCTTTGAATATTTTTATATCATTATTCATATTCATTGTTCTTATTCAATCTCCGGCAGTTCAAGGAGATGTACTGTCTGATATCCAGATTCCGGATCAAGATTCCACGCAAGATTCCCGTAAGGCGTAATACTAAAACGCCAGTGTCGGCCATTCATGGGGAATTCCGCTGTTGCTATATGTGTTCCTGTGCTGTCAAAGATATCAAATACCGGTATCTCTTCGGTTCCGCGTTGAATCCACAGATTCCCGTATCCATCAGTACCAAGACCGACAACAAAAATATGATTCGGATCAGGTTCAGAACCTTCGGGAAGAGTATTCATACCCATCGAAGCGAAACGCATTCTTGTGTACTCATTCTCTTCATCGAGTTCATCAGGTGTTCTCTCGACTGGAGGGATTCCAAGGGAAGCTGTAAATAGCTCGTTGCCCTCATGATCCCATGCATAAACAAGGTGCTCTTCAGTTGATCGAAGATTATAGAATATCCTTCTATCGATATTCGTAGCTATATTAACATATTCAAGCATGCCTGTTGGTGATAATGGTGTATTATCCAGGTCCATAACGAAGGAATCCGTATGTAATACGTGTTCAAGCTCAGCGTTCTCCATGGAGAAAAGGGATGTATTCAGCTTAAACAGTATTCCTGAACCGCGCATTTCAGCGTCAAACGCGCAACCTGCAAACTGATTGCTATCAATGCCAGTTATCGCACACGGTGGCATTAACGGCCATTCAGTCAGTTCGTCAAGACTCTTTCCGCAACTGTCAAGGATAATCATGCCGCCTTTCATTATATCCATCACCATGATTTTCCCATCCGGGAATACGGTCATGTCCCATGGCATAAGCAACTCCCCCGGACCGCTTCCCTGCCGGGACAGATTTTCAATATGGATGCCATCCGAATCAAACACCCGAATAATACAGGCTGATTGATCGAGCATCAGGATATTACCATTTGGAGCCGTAGCTGCTGCTACAATCGAGCCAAGTACATAGCAGGAATCACCGGTTTCAATACCAATGCTGTCAAGCACGGTAATGCTCAACCTGTCGGGAAATGGTTCAGCCCATTCCTGATCGGCACATCCGGACAGCATGAGAATGATAAAGAGAAGTGGAACGAATAGTGCTCTATTCAAGGTTCCTATCCTTTCCTATCAAGAGATCAGTACCTGACGAATGCCAGGATTTGAGCTTCGAGGATAGAAGTCTCAGGGATTTCGTCAGGCCGCCCATGGACCAGCTGCCCCAGGCATGAAGGCGTATGCTACGCTCACTTCCGTCTGCGTTACGATATAGCAATATGGGATATACTGCACCCGCGTATGATGCCATGCTTCCTGCGTCTGCCTTACATCCGATGGAGATTATGTCATCCCGTTTCAGTTCGAAGTCTTCTGTATCTCCTCTGTACACCAGCTGTGCTGGCTCTATCCAGAGCACGCCAGCATCATCTTCCACAAGGGTCAGCTTCTTGAAGCTGCTCCTGGCAGGGTCCGAGAATCCAACAAGAGTGCCCTTTCCAAGACTAATGGGATCAATTCCCAGCGCTGTCATCCTTTTTCTTAGAACCGCCCTGTTCAGAGGTGCCCAGATATCGACCCAAATCAAAATGAGCTGAACACTGATCAACGATATCAGTATGGGAGCGATGAACGGTAATGGCTCTGGCAGGTCGAGACGCGCCAGGATAGGTGTGACTGGCACAGAAACGAAGAAACCGATTGCGAGGGATAAACCTAAAGAAACTGCGATGTTGATAAAATAGAGCTTCTTCTTAAACTTCGAGAAGAAGGGTCTGTTGAAATCAAACGTAAAACAATTGGTGAGAAGAACTGCGACATACCCAATCACAGCTACCGCAAGAGCACCAAATGCAGCAGCGAATAAGACATTGACTAAGTGTCCCGTGACTCGAAAGATACCAGGAGCAGGCTCATGAGAAATGAATAAACCGATCAGTTTCCCGCCCAGAAGGAAAAAGCCAATAAGCACAAAAACGATAAGCAGGAACCCGCCCACCCTCTTGAAAACAGAAAGTCTCTCATTATCTAACTGCATAGTATTCTCCGTTTTCAAAGCAAACAGTGATTAACAGATTTTACAATTGTCAGTATTCCATTATACAATCGACGATATACCGTTCCCCTGAAGCCAGAGAAGCCAAACGATCATCCGGTCCGGTTTCTTCCCATAATAGCGGCTCCTTCCGCTCCTGCGTCGGAACCTGACGGTAATACATTCACGTTCCATGCGCAGTGGCATCTATCATTGAATTCCGATTCAGCGTGAGCCAGGAAGAACTCCGATGCCCCTGTAAGGCCCCCGGCAAGAAAAACACCGTCCGGACTGAAGCAGTGGTAAAGATTTGCAAGTCCTATACCAAGCCATATTCCGAATTCCTCAAAAGCTTTCAGTGCTGCATCCTGTTTCATCGAAGCCAGACGGGCTATCTCCTTTGGAGAATTGTATATACTACTGCCGTTGTGTTTTCCGTAGTATTCCCTCAGAGCTCCGGATGCAGCATATCTCTCCCAGCATCCCTTTGATCCGCACAGGCAATTCTTTCCGTTCGCTTCAACCGTCATATGTCCGAATTCACCAGCATATCCTGTTCCGTAAAGGATGGTGCCGTTATGGATTATTGTTCCACCGATGCCGGTCCCAAGGGTTATCATCAGCCAGAGACCGGAATCGGGTATGCTTGAGGATTCGATGGCCTGTATGGCGAATACATTGCAATCATTGTCGATTACTACGGGACACCCGAGTATATCTGACAGTTTTTCCCGAATGGAGTAATCTTTCCATCCGGGAAGGTTTGGTGAAGAAACGAGCACCCCCTCAGATCTGTTCACCAGACCTGCAATACCGGCACCTGCCGAACATGGAGCCTTATCCACCTCGTCAATTGCCTTGCTTATCCTTCTTAGGAGTGAATCCGGTCCCGACGGAGGGTCGGTTTTCAGAATTGCCGCTTTTTCGAAACCACCCGGTTTCAGATAACCAAGAATTGTCGTGGTTCCGCCTATATCGATTCCCCAGTGCATTCCGCTGCCAGGTAAACTACTCAATGCTTACTATTTCTCCGTCAATCACCATGACCAGAGGGAAAGCGGAACGCGGGATAGATACGCTGCCAAGAGTACACATGCCTGTAGCCCCGAAGTATATATTCAGGGTCTCGAGATGGTTTTCCAGGGATGATCGGGAAGGGTTCGATCCTCTCCATGCATTCAGTATTATTTCCGCGGTATCGTATCCCTGAGCTGCCAGCATTGTGGGCATGGAATCGTATTCCCGTTCGTAGAAGTATGAAAATCTTGCTGTCGCGGGATTCATGGAACCGGAGCCGAAGGAAACGGGGAATACAGCGCCTTCAACGTATTCGCCGCCCTGTTCCAGCAGTATTTCATCGTCCCATCCCGATGTTCCGAAGAGCTGGGATTCAACCCGGTAGAATCTCAGTTGAGGGGCGAGCTGAATAGCATCCCATGCATCTACAGGAAGGAATACACCGTCGGGGTGCAGGTATTTTATAGCGTTTATCTGAGCTCTGTAATCGGTTGACCCTGATTCATATCCCTCCATGCCTACGATCTCGCTGCCCAGTTCCTGTACTATTGAACTGAACTGCTCGGCATTGGCAACCGATTCAGAAGTGAACTCGTGAATTATCGCAAACGTTCTGCAGCCGGCATTTCGCACTGCGTATTCGGCTACAGCAGCAGCGTCATCTCCCTGTGATACAACCAGCCTGTGCACATAATCACCGTAATCATCCAGTCCAGAAGATGTCGCCGTTGGTGTTATCATGGGCAGGGACCATTTCTGTGCAAGTGGAGCTGCAAGTTCAGCGTTTCTACTGGTAAGCGGTCCGATTACGGCCAGACACGAAGGATTAGAGCCCAGTGAGTTCATTATTTCCAATATATCAGCGCTGTCTGCGGAGCAGTCGAATGTAATGACGAAAGGTACGGAAATGAACAGCCCTGATGACCTTTTGAAAGCAAGATCAATGCCGGATCTGACCCTTTCGGCGTATGTTGATCCTTCACCGTTGAAGGGTAGAACCACCGCGACGAAACCCTCTTCAAAGGTTGCGATATCCGGTCTGCCGTATCGCTGGTGAGCTTCAGGAAATAGC
>JAUVUL010000300.1 GCA_030600975.1 Candidatus Aegiribacteria sp. | reverse complement strand
GAGAATATGGATATCCTGTCCAATATGATCGAAGAAATCATGGATGAGCTTCCATCAAATCTATGGGATGAATGATGTCGGATTGCGATTATCCTGAAGGAGCCACACCCATTGGTCCTGATGAAGCAGGAGGCCTGCTTCTCACACATATAACCACACGTGGTGAATTGGATAGGTGGGAACAGGACAATATAGTTGAGGCACTGATATGGCTGGAAAAGACAACTCCTGCAGATATTCTGAATGAGCAGTTCGTTAAGGAACTCCACAGGCGCATGTTTGCCAGTGTTTGGAAATGGGCAGGGCACTTCCGGCGAATCGACAAGAATGTCGGTGGACCATGGTATCAGATTTCGACGAACCTGAAAAACCTGTTCGATGATGTGCGCTTATGGATAGAGCTGCAGAAGTATCCGCCTGATGAAATGGCTATCCGTTTTCACCACCGGCTGGTGTTGACTCATCCGTTTCCCAACGGCAATGGTCGCCATGCACGGCTAATGACCGATCTTCTACTTGAAAACATCCTCAATTGTCCAAGGTTTACATGGGGAAGTGAGGATCTATCAAGAGCTGGTAATTCCAGACAAAGATACATTGCAGCTCTTCACGCCGCAGATAAGTACAACTATGAACCCTTGCGGGAATTCGTACGAACATAGGAAGCACCGATCAACCGGCTCGACACGTACACAGGCAAGGTGTGCAGCGCCTCACCTGCGCCGGACAGCCGATGAGTTCTTTGGAGACATATTGGTCATCTGATCAGTTTGTCGCAGGCTGTATGCCATAAGGAGACACATGCCTTTGATCCGGAAACAGGTCAAATCAGCGATACTTACGGCTACGCCAGTTCAGGAAGCGTTCCTGATCTTGATTATACGGCTGACGATGAACCAAAAGAAATGATATGATATCAGGGATATATCATGAATTACTATTTATGCAGCGAGTACTCTTCTTGCAGTCAGGGAACGCTGATAGTTAATCCTGTAATGAATCCTGACTGACATGGGTAAATTCATCCGCAAATTTCTGATATTCCTTATTCCGCTTTTTCTGATCAATCTGCTTATAGGCGTTTACTACGATCAGGTGATGAAAAGGTATTCCAGCGAAAGGGTTGTTAACAGACAGTTTGAGGCTGCCGGAAACATCGAGGTTCTTATTTGTGGCGATTCTCATTCTCAGACTGCGGTGATTCCGGCATTGTTTCCCGTTGCGGCATTCAATTTCTCATCATCCGGTGAAAGCTACCTTCAGACATATTGCAAGATCAGGGCGATTCTCGATGAAGATTCAGGTATAAGAACAATCATTCTTCCTTTTGATCTGCATTCTTTCTCCTCCTTCAGGACGGAGAGGATCATCGACTCGCTGTACTGGAGAAGGTACATCCATCCTCTGGATCTTGCCGAGAGGGTAGGTGTATGGTTTGCCACAACTAATCTGTTCGAGGCCTGGCTTTTCCCCTCGTTCTACAACAGAACTTTCGATCTTTCTCTTTTCACCCTCGATATCCTTCTGGGTAAACGAAGGAGCAAGCAGACTAGATTGCAGCTTGGATATCTTTCGTGTAGCTCCAGTTATATGATTCACACTAAATCCCAGCGCCTCAGCGATGCTCTGAGAAGATCTAACGAGCACTTCCGTGACAACAACCTTGTTGATCCCATACTGGTGGCATGTTTTATTGATATTCTGAATATCGCAGAAACTGAGAATGTTAACGTGGTGCTGGTCTCATATCCCGTTACGCGTGAGTACAGATACTGTGTTCAGCAAAACTTCGGCGGTATTCATATAGATTCCCTGGCCACATCTCTTCTGAACGAAGAGTACTGTATCCATTACTTCGATTATACAGGTATCTTGAATGATCACCCCTCATGCTTCATGGATATAGATCATCTCAACATTAAGGGGGCTCAGTTACTCTCAAGCCGTCTTATAAGCGATATGCGGAACAGCGGTATTCTGGAGTTAAGTACCGGGTCCGGGGTAAGACTGATCAAAACTGAAAATAGATGAACTCCCTGTTTCCGGTAGCTCCAAACACGAGCAGCAGAATAGCACAAAGGTAGTAAATCGCCCACCGGGCCGTTACGGGAAGGTTACCGATCTGGAGCATGAACTGCTTCTCTCTCTGTATCCACTCCAGCACCAGAAGTAAAATGGAAACTCCTAACATTAATTTGTATGGCAGCATATATGTTATATGGAAATAAGGTGGAGACAGCATTCTCAGGATATAACAGTAAGCATCCGACAAATTCTGGCTCCGGAAGAATACCCATGCCAGAAGTACAAGAAGAAAAGTGGACAGCATCGATACCGCTTCATGAAATGTTGGCAGTAACCTTCCTTCAGCAGGCGTTCCGATATGTCGTTGTCGGCGAAAGATCGTTGTCGGCAGCAGATAGATGCCCATGAGGGCCCCCCAGATGACAAATGTTCTACCGGCGCCATGCCAGAGCCCGCATAAAACAAATGTGATGATGATATTCCTTGCCTTTTTATATCTTGATGGGCGGCTGCCGCAGAGGGGAACGTAGAGGTAATCACGGAACCAGGTGGAAAGCGATATATGCCATCTTCGCCAGAATTCGGAGATATCTCTTGAGAAGTACGGATAGGCGAAATTGCGCATAAGATCGAAACCGAATAATTTAGCTGTCCCGATCGCGATGTCAGAGTAACCCGAGAAATCGCAGTAAATCTGCATAGCGAAGAAAAAGACTCCAAGCAAAAGAGTAATCCCGTTATACTGGTTATAGTTAGCAAAAATACTATCGACAGTGAGCGCAAGATTGTCGGCTATCAGGAGTTTCTTGATAAAGCCGTTAAGCATTTGACGCAGCCCTTCAGCGGCTTTTTCACTGGTGAAAACCCGTCTTTTCAGGAACTGCGGAAGAAGATTGTGAGCTCGTTCGATGGGCCCCGCCACCAGTTGCGGAAAGAAACTTACGAAGGCGAAGAATGCTGGGAGATCTTCTGTAGGTTTGATCTGCTTCCTGTAGATATCTATGGTGTAGCTTAGTGTCTGGAAAGTATAGAAGCTTATTCCAATGGGAAGAATGATGTTAAGACTGTGAGGGCTGGCATGCAGGCCGATATCACCAAGCATTTCGCAGAATGATGTTACGAAGAAATCGAAGTACTTGAAGAAACCCAGGAGCCCCAGATTGGCGAAAAGGCTGACCCCGAGCAGCAGCTTCCTCTTTGCTGTATCTGTCGTTCTGCCCAGACGAAGACCAACTATGTAATCAATGGTTGAGCTTACGATTATCAGTGAAAGGAATCGCCAGTCCCACCAGCCATAGAACACGTAGCTTACAGTAATCAGGAAGATGTTCTGAAGGCGGAGAGACCGCTTCCGGAGTATCCAGTACAGCAGGAAAACAATTGGCAGGAAAATACCAAAGGCAACCGAGTTGAACAGCAAGTGATTCCTCCTCCGATTCTGTTAATACTAACGAATAATTTCCCTCTATCAATGACCTGCTATATGTATTTTAGTCCGCAAATTTCGCCAGCATTATACTTCAGCAAGCTTATCCAAGATCAAGCGCCAGATCTTCGTGCTCAAAGGCCGATTCCATTCGTTCTATCTCGTGCGAGGGCTTACATCCGCCGGAGCAGGGTCATGTTCGTCACGCCCCAGCGGTCTACCACATCACGGAATATCACCGTACTTACATAATTCTGGAGTAGCTGACGATGGAGCATGTCTT
>JAUVUL010000389.1 GCA_030600975.1 Candidatus Aegiribacteria sp. | reverse complement strand
TAGTGGAACTGACTGGTATTACCTGCAGAACGTCTGCAGGTAATACCAGTCAGTTCCACTATTGGGAGAGTATTCAAATGCTCCCTCTTCCCAACCGTTGTCAATATTGTAGTAGCACCAGAAGGAAATCCTTCCTCCCCCGTCTGCCGGGATGGTAACATAGCTGTCCCAGGTCATAGTTCCCGAACCATTGGAATGATAACTCTGTGTTCCTGAATGGAACTGTTCGCTGGACATGCTCCAGCCGTTCAGAATAAAAGGTCCCGAGTCGCCGTGATCATCCACAATCAAGTCATATCCTGTAATCTCCTGGAGACCGTATGAAGAAGCGGTAGGAGCACTGCTCCACTCAACCGTAAAATCGTTTCCAACTAATCCGACAGGTTCTAGAACGGGAACTTCGGGAACGTGAGGATCAAGTGGACAACCTGCCAGAAGCGCTGTTACCAGAAAGCCTCTCAGGTTTCTCCGTGTCAGCCTTGTCACTTCGTCCAGATTCGGCCAGAAACCGGTAAAACCGATTTCATATGACCAGCTCATCGACCCGTACAGATCATAAGAATGATCGACAGAACCTCCGCTTGCGATATAAATCGTTGTAGCGACGGGTCCATAAATCTCACCTGTAGCCCACTGCACCATAATCTCACCCTGTGTCTGATACGCACTCATATGAGTAGGGGGATCATCTTTATACCCCCAGGGAAAGAGTAGCATATCGCCGTATGTATGGGAGTTATGCATTTCAATCGGCAGGTATGTTGCCCAGAAAGCATCAACATTGATATTCTCAGGTTCACTGAGAGGTGCAGTACCGCGGTATGTCTCCGAACCTGGACTACCACTGGACCCGGGACCACCCCAGCCAATGACGAAGTTCCTGTTCAGGTCCACACCATCACCAAGAGTCCAGTTCATGTTCTTGCGCTGCATTCCGCCCCCACCAGGTGAGGTCGTCTCGTTGTAGACCCATCCGTCAACATTATAGCAGGGCAGGAACCAGCAGTCGCGATTTTCAAGAACGTAAGTTGCAACAAGACCGCAGTAGCCGTTTCTGTCGTAATTGGAGCACAACCACTCCATAAAACTGCATGTGTTCTGCATGGAAGCGCCTTCACGGGCGTGAATCAGCCCATCGTACCAGCAATTCGGTCTTGTTGAATCGTCATTTGTAAAGGTGTTGTCGGTACCTATCTTCATTACAAGCTGAGGTCTGCCTTCGTAGGTATCACCTATGGATGTTGGTGGGCTTGTGATATTCGGATAGGTGGCATGAAGATCGTCCATCCAGGTCTGGATTTCGTCCCATGTCATGAATCCACCCATGGTTTTTCCCGAGCATTGAATTTCGTAGAAACGCTGCAGATCTTCGATTCTGGTAACAACAGGAATTCCTGCATTTCTTATCCATCGCTCGGCAGATGTGTCCAGCACAGCATCGGCAGAGCCATCTTCATATACATGAATAATATCCGCGCCTGCTTCAACTACAAATGCTCTTTCATGATCATCAGTCGGAAAGATGTGAGCAAGTGAGTAGTTATTACCAGATGCAATTGCTGCAATAACAGTAATCAGTGTAAATAATATTTTCATTATAGATACCTCCATAATAACCAGAACAACAAATTACATACCTGAATACGATCTAAGTATTCCGGAGTTATCAACCTTCACTTACCATTCCCCGGCTCGACCGGGTAATCCAGTAATAAACAATATTGAATTAACTCCTTTAAAACCATTCAGTGGAAGAAGAGAAAGTCATAATGAATATATTTTCTCTGGTCAACACATCATCTCCTTTACGATCAGGCATTTAGTTGGTACTTATGCCTGAGATGCGTTGGTCTTATAATTCAATCAAGTGCTTAGTACACCACTCGGGAGGACCCTACTTCTTGAAATACCGCTATTTCCTTAACATTAGTATACTCTCTGCAGTTCTTGGAGGTGAGGGAAGATGATATCTTTTGTTCTAAATGATAGGGAGTATATCACCGAGCTTCCACCCGGAGCGGTTACCCTTGATCTGCTTCGGATGGAAGCAGGGTTGATCGGAACCCGGGAAGGCTGCAGAGAAGGTGACTGCGGCGCCTGTACAGTGCTGCTGGGAATGCCACTGCAGCAAGGCGTAAAATACATGGCAATGAACTCCTGCATTCTTCCTGTAGGAGAACTCCGGGGCAGGCATCTTGTAACGATCGAAGGGGTAAACCTGGAAGAGGAACTGTCTCCACTTCAGCAGATTTTCGTGGAGGAAGGTGCCTCCCAGTGCGGCTTCTGTACACCCGGTCTTATCATGTCCCTTACAGGTTACCTTCTGGGAACAGTCAATCCTGACGATGTCGGGACGGTGGGCTCCCTCGCGGGAAACATCTGCAGATGTACTGGGTACATATCCATCAGGAAAGCCGCGGAAACAGTATCCGGAAAAATCGGGCATTCACCTGCTGAATGCTGCTCTTCACGGGAACATCTGGAATGGCTTGTAGAGAAAGAGATACTGCCCTCTT
>JAUVUL010000275.1 GCA_030600975.1 Candidatus Aegiribacteria sp. | reverse complement strand
TGCTTATGATGTTTTGCATTCAGAACGCTGTGAGGAATTTTTCTTGCTTTCAGCAGCTTGGCGAGCAATTCCGAAATATCCACCGAAACTGTACCCACCAGTACCGGCTGCCCCATCGAATGAAGCCGCTGAATCTCATCGATTATTGCCTTGTACTTCTCCCGTCTGGTCCTGTAAACCTGGTCGTTATAATCCTGCCGTATTACAGGTACATTCGTAGGTATGACAACCACATCGAGGCCATAAATACTCTCAAACTCATCAGCTTCGGTTTCAGCTGTTCCCGTCATACCGGCAAGCTTCGAATACATTCTGAAATAGTTCTGTATGGTAATGGTTGCCAGGGTCTGGGTTTCGCTTCTTATCTCTACATTCTCCTTGGCTTCAAGAGCTTCATGCAGACCATCGCTGAAACGTCTTCCCGACATGAGTCTTCCGGTGAACTGGTCTACGATCACTACTCTTCCATCCTGAAGAACGTATTCCACATCCTTCTCATACAACTGAAAGGCCCTGAGGAGCTGATCGATGTTATGCAGAGCTTCAGCTTTCTGAGAATGCTCATGATAGGTCTTCCTTCTCAGCTCCAGTTTCTGCTCCTCGGGAATATCCTGAAGTTCTATTTCAGCTATCCCATCTCCGATATCACTGAGCAGGAAGAAATCCGGATCATCGGGAGAGAGCATTTTCCTCCCGGCCTCGGAGAGAGAAATGGATTTCTCTTTTTCATCCAGGGCGAACATCAGATCCTCTTCAAGTTCATGAGTCTTCTTCTCACGGAGAAGAACACCTTCCATCCTCTGCACTGCCTGCAGACGATCGGGATCCTGAAGTGAACGCACGAGTTTCCGCTGCTTCGGAGCTCCCTTCTTTGCCTTAAGGTACAGAAGGGCAGCCTCCTCCTCATTTCCTTTATCCCAGAACTCATCCGCCTCAGCGACTATCTCGTTTACAAGAACAGTCTGTTTCCTGACCAGCTTGTGAACATCGTTCCTGTATTCCTTGTAACGGTTCTGTGAATGTGCTACCGGGCCACTGATAATAAGGGGGGTTCTGGCTTCATCAACAAGAACGCTGTCTACCTCGTCTACGATTACGTAGTTATGCTCCCGCTGAACCCTGTTCACAAGTCGGACAGCCATATTGTCACGAAGATAATCGAAACCGAACTGACTATTGGTTCCGTAGGTGATGTCATTGAGGTACCGCTTCCTGCGTTCTTCAGGAGTCATTTCGCTCTGTATGCAGCCGATAGTGAGACCGAGGTATTCGTAGACACCACCCATCCACTCAGCGTCTCTTTTGGAGAGGTAATCGTTCACGGTTACCAGGTGAGTACCCTTCCCGACGGGAATATCCTCAACAGGTTCGAACTCCCATTTATCCGGGTCATCGCCGTACTTCTCTTCAGCAAGTTCCAACCATTCAGTATTCAGCTCAAGCGCGTTCAGGTACATGGGCATTACGGCAACGAGTGTTTTACCCTCACCTGTTGCCATCTCCGCGATTTTACCCTGATGGAGTACCACGGCACCCATTATCTGAACATCGAAGGGGACCATGTTCCATTCAAGATCGTGATCGGTGACTACCCAGGACTGACCGAGAAGCCTCCTGCAGGATTCCTTCACGACTGCGAAGGCTTCGCACATTATGTCATCAAGGGTTTCGCCCTTCGCCAGCCTGATTCTGAACTGTCTGGTAGAATCCTTTAATTCCTCTTCAGAAAGCATTTCAAGCCTCTCGATGTATTCGTTCACCTCATCAACATAGGGCTGGAGAGCGGTAATTTTCTTATTCTGTCTTTCACCGAACAGTGACTTGACTACTTTCTTGAACACAGTATCTATCCTCCGGGCATTTAAGCATTCATCGCAGCTGGAATTTTCATCAGTTCAGGGTTTCTATAATAATGAAAACATCGGGATTCTGAAACATCGTTCTCTAAAGAGGCTGAGTCTCAGAGGTTCTGTCCTTTGTTTCATCGCCCGCTCCCGGCCAGGGAGGTCTCTGAAGACATCTTCCCGCGATGAGGAGCAGGATGATACTAATGACTACCAGGAATAGAGTTTTCAAATTCATGTATCAGTTCCAGTAATGAATCAGATTTGTGAACGTAAATTTCTGAAGAATCTCCAAGACTGACCGCTTCCAGAAGCCGTTCCTTTGAGAGAAGCATATCACCATCCCGTAGAGCATCCCTTCCGGAAAAGTAAAGGGTCCAGCCCAGATTACGACTGGATTCAGGGCAGATCCTATCGATCCTGGCTCTCCTCAGCGCCCATATACGCCTGTCAGCATCCTCCTCGGCTTCAGCCAGAGATGCACAGGCCTGCCAGTAGGAATAGCCGGTTGATCCTTTAGATCTTAAAAAATGGAGATGTTCTCTTGAACGCTCTATTTCTCCGTTCTCCGCAAGTTTTTCCGCAAGAATACACCTGTAGAAATCCTCATCCGGCTGAAGCGTGGCGGCAGTTTCAACAAGAACGATCACACTGTCAGAATCAACTTCGTTCTGAAGCAGTATAGCAAGCCATATGCAGGCATCCGCAGCGGCTGAATCGTCCACACAGGAGGAGGTATCAAGCAAATACTCAACCGACGGAGAGGGATAAATACCCAGTTCCCTCTCAGCAACGGCAAGGTAGTAACGGCATACTCCTCCCCCTCTGATATACACACCACAGTCGATTAATTCACCGTACATCTCAAGGTTCCTTAAGGCTCGGAGGTATTCCGCAAGATACCACTGGTTATCAGGCTCGATCCTCCAGGCAGCAAGAGCGGGTTCGAGAGCATCTGCAGGTTTTTCCATTCTGTTGCAGACCCATGCGAACCTGTAAAGGAGCCATGGATTGCATGCATCCTCTATTATCTCCTCAAGTAATACAGGAAGAGCATCAGGAAGGTTACCTGTTCTGGTGAGGGAATCACCGGGCGATACTGTCAGCAGAAACAGGTAGAATGTAAGAAAGTACTTCTCAGGAAGCAGTTTTCAGAACCCTGTCAGTGTGGAATCCGGAAGTGAACCACTGACGTGGAACTGAAGCGTAAAATCATCCGAAGGCTGCCACCTGAGGTCCAGTCCGCCAAGAATCCTGCCGGTTGAGAATCCATGGAAATCGTAAAGCCTCGCGTATCCTATATCGACCGAGGCATGCCAGTTCGGATGAAGTAAAAACGACATGGTTCCGACGGTAATACCGGTTCCCAGAGTTTTACCGCCTCCGGTAACCATGCTGAAACTTGTGTAACCTGAAAAATCCGGATTGAACCAGGAACCGGTGGGTTCAACAAGGGAGAAATTAGTTGGTTCAAGGCCAACGGCCAGAACTGCGGATGAAACTGACAGCAACAGCGCAATAAGTACTATCCTCATAATTGAACCTTCTCCTTAATGGTATTTCTGCATACTACTCTAGTAATATATTACCCCGGAGGCCGGGTCAATGTTCCATTAAGAGCTGCGTCCAGATCCCAGGCCCGCGCCCGAACTCCTTGATCGATCTGAGAAATTCAAAAATTAACGGAGGTTCTGACAAATATCACAGAATCCTTGCCGCAAGAAGATCAACTCCAACCATAAGCAAATGGGTCGCGAAAGAATGCCGGAGTGTGTGAACAGTTGCATGTTTACTCACTCCTGATTGTCTTACTGCATTCCTCATTTCCCTCTGTACTATGCTTGGATGAAGGTGATGCCTGCGACACTGACCTGTATCAGGGTTGATAGAAGGCCTACTTGCGGGAAAGAGGTATTGCCAGTTCCACTCAATTCCCGCGTTTGGATATTTTCTTTCCAAAGCGTTGGGCAGTGATGCAGGAACATCAGTACTGTTTTGTACTGTTTCAAGATGTTTTCTAAGGTCGGGAATCAAGTCTCTGCTCAGTATGGTTATTCTGTCCTTGTCGCCCTTACCACCTCGAATCA
>JAUVUL010000190.1 GCA_030600975.1 Candidatus Aegiribacteria sp. | reverse complement strand
CATTGAGTTCAATCTCCCTGTCCACGTCCTCATAATTGATCGCACCGGTAGGACAGACCTTTTCGCAGAGTTTGCATACACCCTTCGTAAGGTAAAGGCAATGCTCCTTGTTGATCGTGTATTCAGATGGAATGCTCTGAAGGAAATACCGCGATATGGCCTTTGTTTTCCGGAGCCCCACATCGAATTCATCTTCTATCTTAACAGGACATTTTTCCTCGCAGAGACCGCAGGAGACACATTTCACCGGATCAACGTATTTGGCCCGTTCAATTACACTGCAGGTGAAATTACCCGGAGTGCCTGAGATATTTTCAAGACTCGACATAATATGCAGAGTGATAAGCGGATGTCTTACGCATTCGCTCATCTTGGGCGCAAGAATACACATCGAGCAGTCATTGGTAGGGAATGTCTTGTCCAGCTGCGGCATTCTGCCGCCTATTGTGGGTGTTTCCTCGACCAGGTGAACATTAACACCCATCTCGGCAAGATCCAGAGATGCCTGTATACCGGCGATCCCCGCACCCAGAACAAGAACGGAGTTCTTTTTACTTTTCGTCACAGGAATATGCTCTTCCTTGTTGGATTCTCTCCGAGTTTCATTATCTCCTCTGTGTATTCATTCGCAACCCTGGCGAATTTCGGTCCCTCCGAAGCGGATATCCAGGAAAGCTTCAGCCTGTCCGATTCGAGTCCGAGGGATTCAAACACGCTTTTTACAATCGCGAACCTTCTTCTGGCATGGTAATTTCCGGTTTCATAATGACAGTCCCCTGGATGGCAACCCCCGATCAGAACGCCATCGGAACCGCTTAAGAAAGCTTTGATAAGAAATACCGGATCAACCCTGCTCGAACACATCACCTGAATAGGAATTATCGAAACAGGGTACTGCAGTCTGGCCGTACCAGCGAGATCCGCCCCTGTATATGTACACCACTTGCACAGGAAGCTTGTGATTCTTGGCGTGAATTCTTTCTTCATATCGTACTCCAAAACAGCCGGACAGTTCTATCAGAATGCAAAACTATCCGAGATCTGATAATTCCTCCTCCTTGTAAACCATGACAGGGATAGATTCTTCAACATCCCTTCCAGGCACGTAATCAAAAAGCGCCGCTGTCTTTTCTCCTGTTTTCTTAAATACCGCCGCAACCGGGATGCCGACGGGACATACATCCGAACACATTCCGCATCCGACGCAGGAGAAGCTCATATGTGTCAGTCTGCCGAGATGGAAGAATATCGTGTCAGGCGGCAGACGCAGCGCGCCCCTGCGCGACAGATGCTCTTCAAAATACGGCAGATTGTAATCGAAATTAGCTGATTCAAAATCGCAGAGAAGACAATAACATATTGGACATACACTGTTGCAGCCGTGACATCCAACACATTTCCCGAAAGTGTCCAGTAACCTATCAAGACCAGGACCGCTTGCAGTCATGGATGCAAAAAGCTTTTCTTTTTCTGCCAGACGGGTATCAAGCATTTTCTGTAGCGCAGAAGGGTCGAATTTCAGTTCGCCTCGTTCACTCTCAAATCCCTCGGTGAATTCCTCGGCTTTATCCGTATTGAGGTACATCACGCATCCTTTTCCGGATTCGCATTCACCTGCTACCGATACGGTAATGTCCGCATTCATCGGAATGAAATGTTCGCATGCTCTGCATGTATCTCTTGTATTGATGGGCACTTCACCCTTCGAGATGATTTTTTCATACTTGGGTAATAATTCTTCGATCTTTTCTGCTACTACCAGATCGAGAGAAAAAACACCCCCGCACGTATGGGAAATCGTCAGCAGATTCTCGAATGATCCCTGCTCCCGTTTCACGAGTTCCACGAAAGCCCTGAGCTCGCAGGGTTTCAGAACAGCCGCTATCTTTTTCCCGGAAGTCGATATGGAAGAAAGCACCTGCCCGGCGTTGACGGTCATGACAGGTATAATGGGGACAGCCTCATCAAGATTCGCTGCGTCCGTTATCAACCCGAGATCGTATGAGTTATTCTCGGGAATTTTTCTCATTGTCAAAGCAGCATCAATCTTTCCGCTCTCGAGAAGAAATTGAAGAAGTTCTCTCACTTTCCTGGAAGCGCTTGTATCGATGGTTATGCTACTCATGAGACGGTACCTCCGCATCAGCATCTTTCACAAGTTCGTGCACTCCTGGCAATTCAGATTTTCTGAACTGTCTGAGAGGGAGGGGATCTCCGTCGTTGCGACCGGCTACATACTCGAATGTCCGCTGCGTCCGATCTGCTACAAAACTGAATACACCTGCCACCGGTATTGAGACAGGACAGGCATCGGAACACTGCCCGCAGGAAACACAGGAAAGACTCATATGCGCCATTCTTCCCGTATGGAACATGATCCTGTCCTCCGGAAGAGAAATCCCACCCCGCTTTGAGGCAGTTGTTATAAGCGCATCGGGATTCTGCTCCGCAGTTTCCGAATCAAAATAGCACAGTCTGCAATAGCATATCGGGCAGGCACTCTGACAGTTGTGACATCCGATGCAATTGGCGAATACTGACAGTAGCCCGTCAAAACCACGAAGCTGGCCTTCTGTTTCCTCAAAAGCACTTTCCCTCGCTTTTACCCTGTCCGCTTTAAGTTGGTCAATACCTTTTTCCCAACCCTCCAGATCTCTCGCGGGTGTCAGTCCAAGTTTTTCAAGAAGTTCCGATCCCCTCGAGCTACCGGGAATAACAAGTACTTCCTTTTCAGAGAGTCCCAGATAACCGAAGTGAATGTCTGAATCAAATAGAGAGAAATCTTCGCATATTTGGCAGACAGGCTTGGCGGAATCATCAGGTTTACCGCTCTGCTGCATTCCGGCAAAATGTTCCTCGCAGCCCGTGGGATCATCAACGTATTTCTGGAGCTGCACCGCTCCTGGACAATCGTAAGTGGCCAGAATGAGATTATCAGGATGAACCTGTCCGAGCTTTGTAAGTTCAATGGCCGCCCTTATCTCGCAGGGTCTCATCACCGCGATAACCGTGAGATTCCCCGGACCTCTGCGGGTAAGGCTCCTGAGAGCTTTCGCTCCCTGCACAGCCATGGTGGCAGCTATTGGAACAGCGTCGTCAAGCAGAGAGAGGTCATTCATCAGAATCCATGCGTACGAATCACCGGACGGTACTTTCATCGGAAGAATAACAGCATCCGCTACTTCCTTTGTAATGGCCAGTCTGAGAAAGTCCAGAACAGCGTCACCGGGCTCTTTCGCAGCCGGCAACACCGCTCCCTGCAGCGAAGCATCGGTCATCTGTTTTTCCTTTCCTGGATCAACGGAGCGCCTCATCAACTTCACGATAAAGCTGAATGTTAGTGAAATGTTTTGTTCTGAGAGCTCCCGACGGACAACTTCCGAAACAGTTTCCGCATCCCCTGCATACAGCCTCATTGACAACCGATATTCCTCTTGAATCATCGGAGTAGATAGCTCCATAGACACATACTTCAAGGCAGTTGCCGCAGCCTGTGCAGTAGGCTTCAAGAATCTCGGTTACTTTTACCTCCGGAATAAGTTTTTCACCCGGGATCAATCTTGTAAGTATCTGTCCGGCTGATGCCCTGGCAAACTGCATCGAATCGGATACTCCCTTTGGACCATGAGCCGTTCCCACGATAAAGACACCGTCCGTGGAGGTCCCCACCGGATTTGTCATCTTGTGTACTTCCTGGAAAAACCCGGACTCATCCATAGGAACAGTCAGAAGATCCGCCAGTTCTTCCGTATCAGCTGATGGCTCCAGCGCTGGGGCAAGGACAACCATATCGAAGGACTGCTCGTTCTTCTCACCGTCCATCCTTTCAAAACTGACATCGGTACCTTTTATGCTGACATCTGACACTCGCGTAAGTGTAACGCCGGCTGCTTCAGCCGCGGTAAAGCGTTCCTGATCGTCCTTTTGTGGAAGGCAGAGATCTCTGTAGAACTCCGTTACCTGAATATCAGGGGACTGATTTTTAAAAAATCCTGCCAGTTTCATCATGTAACTGCAGCATATTCCGGAACAGTAATTCTTCTCTTCCCTTCCAACACAATGAATCAGGGCTACTGAAGAGGGCTGCTTGCCTGATCGCAGTTTAACTCCTTCATCTCCTGAGAACATTTTCTCGATTGAAAGAGAGGTATACACTTCATCCGAACCGGAGTAGCTGTAGCGATCACTTTTCCCCGGCTCGAAAAGACCGCAGCCTGTCGCTACAACGATCGCGCCGGTCATTATCTCCGTTGTCTCAGCATCTTCTCCCGATACAAGTTCTATCTCGAAGTTACCGAGAAAACCGATAACATTCTCGACCCTGGTGTTCAGGAAGAGCCTTATGTTCCTGTCTTCCATGATGGACTCTATCTTCTTGTTGATCACCTCACCCTGTCCGGGAAGCAATCCTGACAGATCAAGGGATATACCACCGAGTCGGGCTGTCTTCTCCACAAGGAATACCCGTCTATCCTCGCCTGAAAGCGAAAGAGCTGCTTCCATGCCTGCTATTCCGCCCCCGATAACGAGTACATCCGGGTTGATATCCAGCGGTTTCTCGAACAGTTCAGATTGGCGCAGAACCCTGGAAATACCTCCGCGTATATAACTTTCCGCCTTCACAGTAGCTTTTTCTTTGTCATCTATAACCCAGGTGCAGTGTTCCCGGATATTTATGATCCTGTACAGATAAGGATTGAGATCAGTTTTCTCGCATACACTCATGAAAGTCGAATCATGATCGCGCGGCGAGCAGGCACCTATGACCAGATGCGTGAAGCCGTTGCTTTTTATTTCCTCCTCGAGGAATTCCTTTCCCGGACCGGAGCAGAGGAATCCATACTTCTTAACGACCAGCTCAACATCCTGATAATCATCGAGCTGAGACAGATCGACGAGGATCCTGTCAAGATCAACCTTATATAGGGAAACTTCCTAATGCTGATTATGTAGGGGGAAATGGTTTTTATATTGGTTGTCATCAATATTTAAATAATGATGATATTGAATATATTGTTACTGCCATT
>JAUVUL010000267.1 GCA_030600975.1 Candidatus Aegiribacteria sp. | reverse complement strand
GGATAGAGTGCTGAATAGGACATGACAAGTGCAATGAGAAGCTGCCTCCGGGGCTCGGAACCTTTGCATGCGGAAGGCTTCCCATTGCACTTGTCATGTCCTATTCAGCACTCTATCCCGATGTTACTCCGGAGCTGCTTTCATTGACCACCAGTGCAGAATTTTCCGGAGACGATTCGCAGGTTGTGGGATACGCCTCAATCTCTTTTGCAACGCCTGAGTTCGAACCCTCTGAATGGAGCATATCACCCGAAGGGATGGATATTCTTCTGGAGATAGCTGCCGCATCCGTCCGCTGTGCCGTAGAAGGGGCGGATTACAGCCTGCCGGGTACACTCCCCGATGAACTTGAGGTTCCAAGGGGAGCATTCGTTACACTGAAGCGTAACGGTCAGTTGCGGGGATGCATCGGCTCAATACGTCCGGTCGGTCCCCTTGCTGAAACAGTGATGAATATGGCACGTTCCGCGGCGCTTGAGGATCCTCGCTTCATGCCTGTAGCGAAGGCGGAGCTGCAGGATCTGGAGTACGAAATATCCGTACTCACGCCTCTGCAGATCCTTGACGACTGGCGTGATGTTGTGGTGGGTACCGACGGCCTGATCATCTCCGGGTCCGGAGGAAGATCCGGTGTGCTGTTGCCACAGGTTCCCCTGGAGCAGGGGTGGAATAGAGAGGAATACCTGGAAGGTGTCTGTATAAAGGCAGGACTGAACCGGAACGCATACCTCGGAGATGTAACCCTCTACCGATTCCAGGCCCAGGTTTTCTGAGAGAATGAAAACACATCCTCGGAGCAGGAAAGAATCCCTTTCCGGGTTTTCCTTTTTCACGGGAGGACTCCTTTCAATTCTGGTTCAGGCGATTGTTCTTAGGGAAGCACTTTTCGGCCGCCACCAGGCGGAACTTGCTTCGGGAATCGTACTGGCTGCATGGATAATAGGATCAGGTCTCGGTGCTGCTGCGGGCGGGAGAACATCCAGGCACAAACTGTACTGGATGGCTGGAATAATCATTCTGCCGTTTCTGGGGTTACTTCAGGTTGCCGCATCGAGAACAGGTATTCTGCCGCTGGCAATAACCGTGCTTCCCGCCGGATTCGTTGCCGGAATCGTATTCATACAGCCCTACGCCTTCGACAGGCCGGGCAGGATCTATGCGCTTGAAGCGCTGGGTGCTGCAGCAGGCGGAAGTATTTTCGTTCTTCTTTCTCCATATCTTCTCGCCGGAGAGATGCTGGCAATATCGATTCTCATCTCCATTATCGGTCTTCTGTCATGCAGGAGTATCGTTCCCGGTCTGATACTTGCGGTTATTCTGTTTGTATTGCAGCTATTTTCCATTCCGGTGGGTTTCAGCAGACGACTTGGAACCATGGCTTTCAGCAACTACGAAAATGTACAGGTTTATCCTTCTCCCTACGGCGAAGTGGTCACAGCTTCACGAACAGGCCAGTATGTTGTATTCAGGAGCGGACTGCTTTCCGCAACATGGCCTTCTCTTGAATCGGCGGAGGAAACCGTGACTGTTCCACTTGCAGCTTCTCTGCCCTCAACAGTGCTTTATATAGGTTCATCTCCTGAGGAGGCGGGACTAATAAGCAGCTGGCCCACGGTTAACCGTTGCGTTACAGTTATTCCGGACAGGACGTTGGCCAAAGTAATCGAGTATCCGGGTGAAATCAGGATAGGTGACGGTCGGCATTACCTGACAGGTGATGTGTTTTTATACGATCTCATTATCGTTTCTGTGGGCCAACCCCTGACACTTCTCTCGAACCGTTACTACACAACTCAATTTATGAAACTCCTTGCCGGAAGACTTGCCCCGGAAGGTATGACCGCAGTCCACCTTCCAGGTGGGATCAACAGGCTGCATCCCCTGGAAGCGGAACTGGCCCATTCTATTATGCTGGCTTCAGAAAGCTGTTTCCGGTGGAACAGAATCATTCCCGTTTCGGGTCTTATGCTCATGGCCGGGAACGGCCCGGAACCATCCTTTGAAGGAGTAGTACTTGCCGAAAGAATGGACTCCCTGAGTGTTTCAGGCGTCTACGTTAATTCCGGTAGTCTTCCATACGATCTTTCAGAATTTCGAACAGCTTCATTTAATAGCCAGATCACCTCGGCGGATGCGGAAACCAACACTGATCTACACCCTGAAGGCTTCAGGATAGCACATGAATTGTGGGATTTCAGGATGGACGAAGTGGGAAAAACTGATCTGACCATACCTGCTGCAGGCCTGTTCATACTGATAATGATAGCTGCTGCAGTACTTTCCGGTAAGCCGTTAACTTCACTGGGGGTTGCGGCAGCGGGATTTACGGGACTCTCTGTCGAAGTGATCGCCCTGGTATCGATTCAGGCTGCGACAGGTTATTCGTGGGTACTTGTGGGGGCAGTTACGGGAATATTCATGACAGGCGGAGCTCTGGGCGCCTTCTGGACAGATAAGGGAATATTGAAGGATCCCGCCTGGATCATTGCTCTGTCAGGAATAGCAGCTCTCTTCTGTGCCGTCACCCTTCATATTTACAGTATTGGTCTTTGTGACGGATTCTTTCTGACCCTTTGTCTTCTTCTTGGAACGTTTATATGCGGTGTATCAAGTGGCGGGATCTTTCCATTCGCCGTAAAAGTTCTTGGGAATGGTAGTTCCGGAAAAATTGGACTTCTGGACCTTGCAGAGCACGGAGGCAGTGCGGCAGCATCACTCCTTATGCCCCTTGTTCTGTTCCCTCTGCTCGGTGCTGTAAAAGCTCTGTTGATAGCGACCGCATGGGTTGCGATCTGGACAGTTGTCCTCCGGCGCCGCTGATTCAGTTTTGAGAAGGGAAAAGGGGGCGGAGAACCGCCCCCCAGAGTAAAACTACCTGTTCGAAAGAACTGTGAATTCTATTCTTCTGTTCATTGCCTTGTTTGCAGCTGAGTTGTTAGCAACTACAGGCTGGTTCTCACCGCAGCCTAAAGTTGTCAGCCTGCTGGCTGAGATTCCGTGATCTACAAGGTAGTTCTTGACGGAAGCAGCTCTCTGTTCACTGAGGGTCTGGTTGTAGCTTGGGCTTCCATCGGAATCGGTATGTCCAGCTATCTGGATCATGGCATTGCTGTTAGCGTTGAGAATCTCAACGATTTCATTCAGAACAGAGTAGGATTCAGGCTTGATGGTAGAACTTGCAACATCGAAATAGATGTTGTCGAATGTGATGACCTGTCCCTCTTCGATTACCACAGATTCAAGCTGGAAGTCGATGACCATCTGTTCTCCGCCTGCGAGTGAGATATCAACCGATGATGGCAGATATCCGTTCGCGCTGGCTGTTACAGTCCAGTCACCTTCAGGCGCATTCAGGCTGTAGAGGCCATTGCTGCCGGCTGTGCCGCTGATGGTAGAATTGTCACTCAGTGAGACAGTTCCAGCAAGCGGCAAACCGGTTTCCATATCGGTAATGCTGCCTGTGATGGTAGGCTGAAGAGCGTAATCACAAGTGAAATCAAGGTCGCCTACGACATGGACTGTTTCGGTTTTTTCCACGTATCCGACTGCATTAACAGCCACGGTAATGCTTCCCTCGCGTAATTCAACGGAGTAATATCCCGTTTGAGCATTTGCAACAGCAGGATTCACGGCTGTTCCAGGGAATGCTACAGTAGCCTGAAGGAAGTCACCGGTCACAGCATCAGTCACTGTACCGGACATAACAGCAGTACCAGGATCTTCAAGAAGATCGCTGGAATACATGAGATTGACTCCCACTCCCCAGTTGGGGTAATACCCTTCGGGGAATGGTGCGTAATCTGCCCTGGTTTCATTGGTGGGATCGCCACCTGACTGGTATTCGTGATGTCCCAGATCGCTCCACTCTGGATCGAAATTATCTATTGAGAATGCTCCCACTACATCACAGGCGAATCCTGAGCCAACAGGGAATCTCAGTCCGGGCTGAATGATGACCATGTCGTCGTATTTCTCGCCGTTACCGG
>JAUVUL010000079.1 GCA_030600975.1 Candidatus Aegiribacteria sp. | reverse complement strand
TACCGGGGATAGATCATAATCTCAACGAACACTCGATAGTGTTCATAAGAGGTGGCAGAGTCAAGGATCTGCCCGGCGTGAGGTATCATATTATCCGCGGGGTTGAAGATACTTCCGGTGTCGAAGGAAGAAAACAGAGCCGATCGAAGTACGGCACAAGAAAAGTTTAGAATAAAGCGTTCTGCACTTTATTGTGTAGACGGGGAGGACGAATGGCTAGACGTTCAAGGCCCAAAAAGCGTGAAGTCGTACCGGACAGGAAGTACGGCAATCAGCTTATGGCAAAGTTTATTAATAAACTCATGCATAGAGGTAAGAAATCTATTGCCGAGAGAATTTTTTACGATGCAATGGACATCATTACAGAGAAAACCGGACAGGATCCTGTAACTATATTCAACAGGGCAATGGGGAATGTGCGTCCGCAGCTCAAGGTGAAATCAAGGCGGGTGGGCGGATCCACATACCAGGTCCCATTGGAAGTAAAGCCACAGGAACGGGATTCTCTTGCCATGCGCTGGATCATCCAGTATGCCAAAGCCCGCAGTGGCAGGGGCATGGCTGACAGACTGGCAGGGGAGATCATGGATGCGGCAAGAGGCGAAAACTCCGGCAGTCTTAAGAAAAAGGAAGATACACATAGAATGGCGGAAGCTAACAAGGCCTTCGCCCATTATCGCTGGTAGGTTTACTGCTTTTAAGTTTCCTCCAGCGACCAATATTACTTGATGCTTTACTGGAGGAAATCGCTTACCATGAGCAGCTCCCGAACAGACAATGTACGGAATATCGGCATTATGGCGCATATAGATGCCGGGAAGACCACAACCACCGAGCGGATTCTCTACTATTCCGGAAGGGTACACCGCCTCGGTGACGTTGATCATGGTACAGCCGCAATGGACTGGATGCCCCAGGAGAAAGAAAGGGGCATAACCATCCAGTCAGCCGCTACAACCTTTTTCTGGAAATCGCATCAGGTTAATGTCATAGATACACCGGGGCATGTTGATTTCACCGCTGAGGTGGAAAGAAGCCTGAGGGTTCTGGACGGAGCTGTTGCGGTATTCTGTGCAGTGGGCGGAGTTGAACCGCAGTCTGAGACAGTCTGGCACCAGGCGGACAAGTATCACGTTTCCAGGATAGCCTTCGTAAATAAGATGGATCGTCAGGGAGCGGATTATCCACGGGTGCTGGATATGATGCGTGATATGCTGGGTGCCAAACCACTGTCTGTTATACTGCCCATCGGGAGCGGAAGCAGCTTTACAGGAATAATCGATGTTATAGGAGGGCATGCGGTATACTTCGATGAAACTTCCCACGGCTCCAAATTCACACATGAAGATATTCCTGAGGAATACACAGATGAGTACAATGCCGCAAGAGACGTTCTGTGGGAGTCTGCGGCAATGCTGGATGAGACAGCCATAGAGGAATACTTCACCGGCAGGCTTTCCCCTGAAAGGGTCAGACAGCTCGTTCGTAAGGGAACGATAGAGGGTAATTTTGTTCCCGTACTGTGTGGAGCAGCGCTGAAAAATATCGGAATACAACAACTTATGGACGCCATAGTAGACTGGCTGCCCACGCCATCGGAACTTCCACCCGTGTCCGCTCACCTGAAAGATGGTTCATTAGTGAAGGTAAGACGCAGTGTAGATGAACCCTTCTCAGCGCTGGTTTTCAAGGTACAGTGTGATCCTCACCTGGGAAGACTGGCTTTCATGAGGGTTTATTCGGGCAGTGTTTCTGACGGACAGCATGTACTGAACAACAGAACTAACAACAAAGACAGGCTCACCAGGCTTGTGAGGATGCATGCCAACAAGCGGACCCATCTGGACAGTGTAATAGCGGGGGATATTGCCGCCGCCGGACTTAAAGATGTGGCAACGGGTGATACGCTTACGTTCCACAACACGCCGATGATCCTTGAATCCATAGAGTTTCCTGAACCTGTAATACAAATGGCGATAGAACCCATGAGCACTTCCGATGAAAAAGCGCTGGACGGCGCCCTGGCATCTCTGGCCAGTGAAGATCCAAGTTTCAGAGTCGGTATCGATGAGGAATCAGGACAGACCCTTATCAAGGGAATGGGAGAACTGCACCTTGAAATAATTGCCAGCAGAATTCAGCGGGAGAAAGGGGTGAAAGTTAGAACCGGTAAACCACAGGTATCCTACAGGGAGAGCATTTCCCGCAGAATAGAGGGCAGAGGTGAATTCAGAAGGTCCATTCAGGGTAGAGGTCACTTCGGGAATGCTTTTATAAGGGCGGAACCGGTCGATTCAGGAATCGTGTTTGTGAACTTACTGAAAGACAAGGAATTCCCGGATCATTTTGCGGAAGCTATTGAAAGAGGGGCCTTGGGTTCGGTGGGAGCAGGCCCCCTGGCCGGCTACCCTGTGGATGGGATCAGAATTGAACTCCTTGAAGCCGAACTCCACGAAACGGACTCTTCGGAAACAGGATACTCCTATGCGGGCGCCATGGCTCTAAGGGAATGTCTGAGAAATGGTAAACCCGTTCTGAAAGAACCGGTCATGCGCCTGGACATAATTTGTCCCTCCGATTACGTAGGAGAGGTTATTGGTGATGTTAACGCCCGCAGGGGTAATGTTTTGAGCATGGAACCCATGGGTGAGGTCCAGTCAATAAAAGCAAGGGTTCCCCTTGCGGAACTTTTTGGTTATAGTAGCGCCCTACGTTCTTTAACACAGGGTCGCGCGGGGTTTTCCATGCAGTTCCTTGATTATGCCCGAATTGCTGAGAATATCACACGGGGCCTGCTGGAACAGATGGGAATCACCGGGTTCAGCTGGAAACCGGTGTTAAATTGAGACAGGAGATATTATTGATGGCTAACAGGTTGAGGATAAAGCTCAGAGCTTACGATCACAGGCTTTTAGATCGCTCCGCTTCAGCGATTGTAAGAAGCGTTTTGAAAACCGGAGCCAGTGTTTCAGGGCCGATTCTTCTTCCAACGAAGAGGTCGATCATAACGGTATTGAGAAGTCCTCATGTGAACAAGAAATCACGGGAGCAGTTCGAAATGAAAGTGCATTCGCGACTGATTGATATTCAGGACCCGAATGAAGAAACCGCAGCCGCTCTCAGGTCACAGGATGTGCCTGCAGGAGTAGATGTGGAAATGAACGAAATCTAGATTCACTGTTTTCTTCTAACTGATCCGGCAATGCCGGATTAAGAGAAATACCGCATTGCCGGACAATGGCGGTTGCCCGGTGAGCGAAGTAAATAACGCTCGTCCCTCCGCCTACACAGGGACTTCAGCGATGGGAAGTGATCTATGAGCGGAATAATGGCTCGTAAGATAGGGATGACGCGTATCTTCAAGGAGAACGGACAGGCTGTTCCAGTAACTGTGCTTGAAGCGCAGCCGAATCCGGTTACACAGGTGAAAACCGTGGAGACCGACGGGTACGAAGCCCTTCAGATTGGCTACAGAACTCAGAAGAAGCAACGTCTGAATAAACCCACACTCGGTCATTTGGATAAGAGTGGGGCTCCACCGGTATCTCGGTTCTGTGAGGTTGCAATGCCGAAGGAAAGCAAATCTGCGGGAGAATTCCTTGATGTATCGATATTCAATCCCGGAGAGATGGTTGATGTTACCGGTCTGACCAAGGGAAAGGGCTTCCAGGGTGTTGTTAAGCGCCACGGATTCTCGGGAGGCGATGCTACTCACGGAAACAAATCTCACAGAGTTCCCGGTTCAATAGGCCAGTGTGCTACCCCGTCAAGGGTATGGAAGAACAAGAAGATGCCTGGCAGAGACGGCGGAAAGAAAGTGACTGTTCGCAACCTTGAGGTCGTACAGGTTGATTCCGAAAAGAACCTTCTGGTTCTGAAGGGTGCTGTTCCAGGAGCCAGGAACGGCTACCTTCTGATCAAGAAACAGAAGTCGGGGGGTGAAGGATAACCATGGCTGACGTAAGAGTATATACCATGAGCGGTGAAGAGGTCGGTAAGGCTGATCTCCCTGAGGAGATGTTCGGTATGAACGTCTCAACTCATATTCTCTGGGAGGTAGTAAGAGCCGAATCGCTGAATTCCCGTCAGGGAACCGTATCCACGCTTGGAAGAAGTGATGTTAAGGCATCCGGCAGAAGGCCATGGCGCCAGAAAGGCACCGGCAACGCAAGGGCTGGTACTTCTGCATCACCCATATGGAGGGGCGGCGGAGTCACATTCGGACCCACCCCGAGGAAATGGAATATCAAGCTGAATCGGAAAGTTAGAAGGAAGGCCCTTGCCGGTATTCTCAGTGAAAGGCTTGCGGAAGGAAACCTGAGAATAGTCAGGGATCTCAAATCCAGCGGCAAAACCCGGGAAATGACAGAAATGCTTTCAAATCACAACTGCTCAGACAGAAAAACGGTGATTCTTGTCACAAACGGGAATAGTCTTATTAAGAGGGCTTCCCGCAATATTCCCCATCTAAAAGCAACGAGCGCCGCAAGCGTTTCCATTCACGATCTGGTCAATTCTGAAGTTGTACTCCTTTCCGAAGAGGCGATAGAACTGCTTAAGGAGAGACTGATATGAAGAACGCAATGCAGATAATCATCAGGCCGCTTATCACTGAGAAAAGCACAGTTCTTAGAGAGGCATCAAATCAGTACGCGTTCCGCGTTATCCCCGGCGCATCGAAAAGACAAATAGCTGCTGCGGTAGAGGAACTGTTCGATGTGCACGTTACTGATGTCAGGACTATGAGAATGCAGGGAAAGAAGAAGCGGCTGGGTCGGAATCTTGGCCGCAAGCCATCATGGAAGAAAGCAATTGTTACCCTTGTTAAAGGTGATACGGTCGATTTCTTTGAGGGGGTGTAAGTTAATGAGTATGAAGCGATGGAAGCCGATCACTCCCGGAACTCGATTCAAAGTATCCCCGGGATTCGACGAGATCACCAGAGATCATGGCGAAAAATCTCTCATGGCACCCATGAAAAGCAAGGCCGGCAGGAACAGCAATGGACGTGTCACCGCGAGACACAGGGGTGGCGGTCATAAAAGACGGTACAGGAAGATCGACTTTAAACGTGAGAAATTCGGTATACCCGGCACGATCGCGACAATCGAGTACGACCCCAACCGCTCAGCGAGAATCGCGCTGATTCATTATGCAGACGGAGAGAAAAGATACATCATAGCCCCCGAAGGGCTTCAGGTTGGACATACAGTGGTCTCAGGACCTGATTCTCCTCCGGAGAACGGCAACCATCTTCCGCTGTCAAAAATTCCCCTGGGATCAACAATCCATAATGTTGAGCTCAAACCCGGGAAAGGCGGACAAATTGCACGCAGCGCCGGAGCATCGATACAGCTTATGGCGCGTGCGGGAAGGTTCGCTACACTGAAGATGCCTTCCAAGGAAACCCGTTTGGTTCCGGTGAAATGCATGGCGTCAATCGGAGCGGTTGGAAATTCCGAGCATTTCCTCGTCGTGCCGGGAAAGGCTGGAAACAGCCGGTGGAAAGGCCGAAGACCCCATGTCAGGGGAGTCGCGATGAACCCGATCGATCATCCCATGGGTGGTGGTGAAGGCAAATCCAGCGGTGGACGGCACCCCTGTTCTCCCTGGGGACAGCTTGCCAAGGGCTTGAGAACAAGAAGAAAAAAAGCGTCTGATAAGCTGATTACCAGACGGAGACCAACTGGAAAAAGGAGGAAGTAGGCTATGGGCCGTTCACTGAAGAAGGGTCCCTATATCCAAGAGAAGCTGGCTTTGAAGGTCAGTAAGATGGAAGCTTCTGGCGAGAAGAGAATTATACGAACCTGGTCCAGAAGATCCACCATCCCTCCTGAATTCGTGGGACATACATTCGCCGTTTATAACGGACGCAAATTCGTACCTGTTTATGTAGTGGAGAATATGGTAGGTCACAAGCTCGGGGAGTTTGCTCCCACAAGAACATTCCGTGGACACCGGGAATCCCGTACCTCGGGAAAAAAGAAGCAGGCTAAGGTTTAGGGAGGGAAGAAATGAAGGCAGTTGCCAGAGCAAGATACGTTAAAGTTCCCCCCCGTAAGGCACGGTACATCGCGGATCTAATCCGCGGCAAGACGGTTAACCAGGCTTTATCTATTCTGATGACGGTTCCTCGGAACGCATCACGAATCATCGAGAAAACTCTGGATTCCGCTGTAGCCAACGCCATTCAGAAGGCGGAGGGGGAGCGACTCGATGTGGACGAACTGGTTATTCAGAACGTTATTGTCGACGAAGGCCCTACCAGGATGACATGGAGACCGAGGGCTCGAGGTAGAGCTACCAGAATCAGACATAGAACAAGTCATATAGCAGTTACGGTTGTCAATACTGATCAGGCAGCCGAACAGGGACGAGAGGAATAGTATGGGTCAGAAAACCAATCCTGTCGGCCTCCGTCTTGGTATCAGCCGTGGCTGGGATTCCACATGGTTTGCCAGGGGCAGGAAGTATGCCGAGTATCTGAAAGAAGATGCCGACATCCGCCGATACCTGGGCTCAAGACTGGAGAAAGCCAGAGTTTCCCGCATTGAGATTTTCAGGAAACCGCAGGAAGTAGAAGTAGTGATCTGGACCGCGCGTCCGGGGCAGGTTATCGGAAGCAAGGGCTCCAATATTGACAGGATAACCAACGAACTGAAAGTCCTGGTCGGCGGTAAAACCGTTAGAACCAAGGTTCAGGAAATAAGAAAAGACAGATGTGATGCTACCCTTGTCGCGGATAAGATAGCCCGCCAGATAGAAGGTCGGGTTTCTGTCAGAAGAGCAATGAGGATGGCTATCAGGGATGCCATAACAGATGGTGCTGAAGGAATCAAGGTATCATGTGCCGGAAGGCTCGGCGGTGCGGAAATGTCCAGAGTCAACACGTATCACGAGGGCAGGGTTCCGCTTCATACTCTCAGGGCGGATATTGATTTCTCCCGGGATGTTGCCATGACTACGTACGGAACCATCGGAGTCAAGGTCTGGATATACAAAGGTGAAGTGCATGAGCCGCCGATATCCGGTCCTGTGGATAGCAGGTGATAAGCGATGTTGATGCCTAAAAGAACTAAGTACAGGAAGCAGCACCGTGGCCGTATGAGAGGCAGAGCCAAAGGCGGCGGTACTGTGTCCTTCGGTGAATACGGGTTGCAGGCACTTGAGCCGGGATGGATTTCAAGTGCTCAGATCGAGGCGGCCAGAGTCGCACTCACCAGGCATGTTAAGAGAGGCGGGAAGGTCTGGATCAGAGTATTTCCGGACAAACCCGT
>JAUVUL010000023.1 GCA_030600975.1 Candidatus Aegiribacteria sp. | reverse complement strand
TGTAGATGAAATGATAGATGAAGCCAGGCTGTCCGGTCTTCCCGCTCTTGAGCGGACCAGTCTCAGTCATGCTCTTAATATCCGGATGGTTGCCTACAAGGCTGCGCAAATGCTGGGAAGGGAACTCAGTGAACTGAACTTCGTTGTACTTCACCTGGGAAGCGGGATATCCGTAACCGCAATAAGAAAAGGTAGAATGATAGATACAAGCCAGGCTAACGATGGAGGACCTTTCAGTCCCCAGAGAGTTGGGTCGCTCCCGACAACGGGGCTTGTGAAGCTATGTCTCTCAGGCGATTACAGCTGGAATGACATGAAAGTAATGCTGCTGAAGCGTGGTGGACTTATGTCGTATACCGGCACCGATCATGTGGGTGAAGCCCTCATACGGGCGGAGGAAGGTGATGAGAGTTGTGATATCGCACTTCGTGCGATGGCATATCAAATAATAAAGGAAGCAGGAGCCATGGCAGCGGCGCTTGCAGGAAAAGTAGACGCGGTTATTATTACTGGAGGAATAGCGAACAACATATGGATGATGGAAAGGTTAGAAAAGAACCTTGAGTACCTTGGAGAAATCATTATCTTCCCCGGCGAAGAAGAACTCGAAGCGCTTGCGAGAGGTGTTCTCAGGATTCTTGATTCCGTTGAAGAAGTAAAGGTATACAGTTAGTGTCCTCTCAAGCACCAACTGACGCATCCTGCTCGTCCTTTGGCGCTCCCGCAGTGTCGCGGCTTCAGTTACATAGCGCTGCTATGCTCCTTCAGCCGCGCCTTGCGGGAACACCAAATTACTTCGCATTTTTGCGCCATTTAGCACTTGACAGAACACTAAAACAGAAAGGTGGCAAATGAGGAAGAAACTGAACACCATAAATGAAGGTACCATCCTTCTTTCAGGTAATGAAGCCGTGGCCAGGGGCGCCTGGGAATATGGCGTCCACTTTGCCGCGGCCTATCCAGGAACTCCTTCAACCGAAATTCTTGAAACGATAGCTGAAGAGTACGATGAGATAGACGCTCAATGGGCTCCAAACGAAAAGGTTGGGCTTGAAGTGGTCGCCGGTGCTTCGTTCGGAGGAGCACGAGTTCTATCAGCAATGAAGCACGTGGGTCTTAACGTGGCCGCTGACCCCCTTTTCACGCTCAGCTATATAGGGGCGACGGGTGGTATAGTAATCATATCCGCCGATGATCCGGGCATGCATTCAAGCCAGAACGAGCAGGACAACAGGCTGATGGGGAAGGCCGCCAAAGTAGTTATCCTGGAACCCTCAGACAGCCAGGAAGCCAAAGATATGGTGGGAGAGGGCCTGAGGATCTCCGAAGACTTTGACACACCTGTTCTTCTCAGGCTGACAACAAGGATCTGTCACTCAAAAAGCATGGTAAATGTTGGTCCCAGAAAGGAAATACCCGTAAAGGGTTACGTGGCTGACATAAAGAAAAGGGTACCCATTCCCGCCCACGCAAGAGCGATGCACAGCAGGGTTGAGCAGAGGCTTGAAGATATTTCCGCCTGGGGCTCGGAGAGTTCTCTGAACAGAATTGAAGAGGGAGATACATCCCTGGGTATAATCACAAGCGGAATATCCTACCAGTACGTCAAGGAAGTTAGTCCTGAGGCCAGCGTACTCAAGATAGGCATATCTAATCCCTTGCCCTGGAATCTTATAGAAAAATTCATAAATATGGTGGACAGAATTATCTTTGTTGAGGAGAACGATCCCTACCTGGAGGAGAACATCAAAGCTCGGTTCCTCATTCAGGCTGATGGAAAGAACATCATTCCTCTTGAGGGAGAGCTGAACCCTGAGATCGTAAGGAAAGCGGTTCACCCCGGCACTACTAAGGAAATAACTTTCAGTGAGATACAGCTCCCGGCAAGGCCTCCTGCCCTGTGCGCGGGATGTCCTCACAGGGGGGCTTTCTACTGTCTCAGCAAACTTGGCGGCAGTTCAACCGGTGATATAGGCTGTTATACACTGGGTCTGATGCCTCCTCATAACGCGCTGGAAACAACGATATGCATGGGCGCTTCCATCGGAGTTCTCGCCGGTATCGAAAAGGCTGTAGGAAGGGAAGGAATGGGGAAACTGGTTGCTGCCATAGGCGAGTCGACCTTCGTCCATTCGGGAATAACCGGGCTGATAGATATGGTGTATAACGGTAATACCGGAACCGTGATGATCATGGACAACAGCTTAACGGCCATGACCGGGGGGCAGGAAAATCCTACCACGGGAAAGAATCTCCGAGGTGAACCAGCTCCCGTTCTTGATCTGGAGAAGGTGGTTACAGCCTGCGGAGTCAAAAATATCCGTGTTGTTGATCCACACGATCTGCCGGAAATGGAAAGGACTCTCAAGGAGGAAATGGACCGCGATGAACTCTCCGTAATAATTACGAAGAGACCCTGCATCATGGCTTACAAGCCTGTTCGAAGAATCATAGCGCAGGTGGACCCCGAAGAATGCATTGGCTGCAAGCTTTGTATGAAGCTGGGTTGTCCCGCCATAAGCTGGGACGGGGAAAAGCCGGAGATCAACAGACATCTCTGCTGGCCCGACTGTGATCTGTGTGTTCAGGTTTGTCCTGTAGATGCCATCTCCAAGGATATGGGAGGACTGACATGAAATCCGTAACCAATGTTATCATCTGCGGAACCGGCGGACAGGGTATACTCCTTGCCAGTGAAGTCCTGTGCTCGGCTGCCCGTCGTGCGGGGAATGATGTCAAGAAGAGCGAAGTCCATGGAATGTCACAGCGTGGCGGAAGTGTATCAAGTCACGTCCGTTTCGGGGAAAAGATTAATAGTCCACTGGTGGAAAAGGGATGTGCGGATCTTATCCTTGCGATGGAAAAGATGGAGAGCCTGAGATGGTCTCAATATCTGGCTCCCCATGGCAAGCTTGTAGTCTGTGACCTGGAAATCACTCCCATGACTGTTAATACCGGGCTTGCGGAATATCAGGACGTTAACGCGATAATGAAAAAGGAGAGTCTTCCGGTAACCCTGATTCCTGCCGTTGAGATCGCCGAGGAACTCGGTAACCTCAGGGTTGTGAATGTCGTACTGATCGGAGCTGTATCACCCCTCCTGCCTATTGATGAAGTACACTGGAAACAGGCAATAACGGAACGGGTGCCTCCTAAGGCATTAGAAGTGAACCTCGAGGCATTCCGAAAGGGCATGGAACTATTCGGGAATTAACCAGGCGGTATCGGAGGTTCTCCCTGAGGTCTCCGCATGACAACGACCGTGTTCGCGATGCGGACTAGCCTTCGATTTTTGTCACGCCAGAAGTCGGTTAACCCCAAAGCAAGGGTTCCCATGCTGGCAAGATAGCCTCCGAACCGCTCGAAGCTTTCCCACACCGTAAGTTGACGACCGTCCAGTTTTATCCTGCCTGAGAGTTGATTCAGAAACAGAACGATATATTCGAAGTAAATCTTGAAAGTATTGATCGAAGCTTATCATTCTTCTGGCTTCGAACGAAATTGCAACATGGTGATGAGCAAAGGCGTGGCAAACAAAGCAAAGATTCCTACCGCTTTGTTGTTGTGGTGAAAGTACGTTGCTACCGCTATAGCATTCAGCGCCAGAATAGCGAATCCAGAGAGACTGCGAACAATCATCTTGTGTCGACCGTAAAGTAGTGCGATAACGATGTATGCAACAAATATCACGGCAACCTGGACACCGATGAAGAGAGAAGAATTGATCATAGAGCGCTCAAAATAGAACCACATGGATTCCTGCATTAAGGAATTATATTGACCGGAAATCCATGTCCAGTTTATAGCGATCAGCATCATAAAAAGAGTAACTGTGATAATAACAGTTGACTTGACAACCTGCAGGACGAGAGTGTTCTGTAGTTTCTCTTTTATTTCAAACCTTTACAATGTCAGTGTCATGCCAAGTATCAACTGACGCATCAGAGGCCAATTTCTGAAGCAATCCCCTTCATCGCTTCAAGGGAAAGACGTACAAACTCATCCAGTTCGTATCCTGCCCTGGAACACTCCCTGATGATTTCCCTCGGAACGGATCGTGCGAAGGCGGACATGTTCATTCTCTTCAGGACTGATTTCAATTTTACCGGCTGGAGTTTTGCTCCGGGGTATACAAGGGCAACGGCAACTATCAGGCCGGTTATGGATTCTCCTGCAGCAAGGAGATAGTCGAAATCCGAAGTCCTCTCGACACCGTTGTTTTCGTAATTATGTGATTTTATGGCTTGTATCGATTCTTCGGGGAGTTGTCCGGTGAGCATTTCGGCTGTGACCAGCGCGTGTCTTGCTGGATCATCGACAGTCTTTTCGTAATCCAGATCATGTAGCAGGCCGGTAATACCCCATAGATCAACATCTTCTCCCCTGTCGAACGCCAGCCTGCGCATAACGGCCTCTGTCGCCAGGCAGTGACGAACCAGGTTCCTGTTGCTCAGGTTCTCTTCAAGCAACTCAAGAGCATGACCTCGGTTAATTGTAGTCACTGTTCCATTTCCCTCCAGAAGTAAGAAGACAACTGTTCTTACCTTTCTCTATGGCGCGAAAAGCTTTTCCAAGAATGGAAGCTATATCCGACGGTATAAGACTCCTCTCGGAGGAATTTTCTATGGCCATATCCGCAGCCAGGCCATGAACGTATACTCCGAGTACACCCGCATCGAAGAGCTCCATACCCTGAGCCATAAGGGATGAAATTATTCCAGTTAGGATATCACCGCTTCCGCCTGTGGCCAGACCGCTGTTCCCCGCAGGTATGGTGCAGGAGCCTCTATCAGGATGGAATACCATGGTTGGCCTGCCCTTAAGCACAACGGTGATACCAGCTGATTTGACCAGTTTTCGCGCTGCCGCAGACCTGCTTGCGAGGCTTGAGTGGTCGCATTTCATAAGCTTTGACATTTCTCCGGGATGAGGTGTTATGAGCAGCGGTCCACCGTATTCCTTCAGAATTGCAGAAGGGTTATCAATCACACTCAGGGCATCCGCATCAAGTACCAGCGGAACGGTCCAGTTTTTCAATATATAGGTAATGACTTTTTTCGTTGCCGGATTATTCCCCATTCCCGGTCCGACGGCTGCCGCCTGGAAATTCGCTGGATCGGTAATACCCGTGGCATCACCAGGGAGGAAGTAGGACGAGAGTACTTCTGGAATACGTCCTGCTATAAGCTGATGCGCGGAAAGCGGTACAGAAAGGGTTACAAGGCCAGCACCGGAACGCAGAGCACCCAGCGACATCAACTGGGGGGCACCGGGCATTGTCTCGCAACCGCCGACAAGCAGCAATCTTCCGAATGTACCCTTATGACCGTCTACAGGTCTTTCAGGAAGAAGAGCGGAAACATCGCTCAGGTCGGGTATCATGCGGTCTTTCAATTCATCAACATCTATACCTATATCAGCCGTAAAAATGCTTCCTGCAAAGCCGCAGCCGGGAGGAAACAAGAGTCCTGCCTTGGGGGCGGCAAAGGTTACAGTTACATCGGCGGGCACTGTAAGGGGGTCTACCTCGCCTGTTTTTCCGTTGATTCCGGAGGGAGTGTCAACGGCAAGAATTTTGCAGTCATAATCATTGATCTTTTCAAGACATTCAGCGAATGAATCCTGAATCTTTCCCTTTAACCCGGTGCCAAGAAGAGCGTCAACGACCAGGCTAGCGGAAGAGGGAAGATGATTCATTTTCATTGGTGAAAGTACAGTTCCTCCATCGTGGGCGTACCTGCCCAGGTTGGTCTGGCAGTTGTGGGAGAGGCTTCTTCCGGCAACGGTAGCAAATACAACGTACACTTCGTATGACTCTTCCCTGAGTTTTCTTGCGAGGACAAGACCGTCACCGCCGTTATTTCCAGGACCAGCGAATACAATGATCGGACCACTCTCCGGGGTCACCATTTTCATGGCTGCCTTAGCAACTGAAGTTCCAGCCCTTTCCATCAGAACATCCCCGGGAGTTCCATTTTCAATTGCTCTTCTGTCGTATTCAGTCATTTCCTCAGGTGTTACCCAGTACTTCATACCCCTCCCCTGCTGATTCAATAAACACAACGGCTACCGCGATAGTTTCTGTACGGGAGACGCTTATCAGAACTCTTCTGCTCCCCAGTAGTTCCACTGATCTGCCGCTGATGACGGGACATAGAAACATCTGTTCTGAGGGCGGTAGAATAAAATCATGCCACCTGACGCCGAAAGAAACACCAGTTCCAAGAGCTTTGAAAAAAGCCTCCTTTGCAGCGAATCTGGTTGCCAGGAAGCCTGTGTCCTCCTGCAATTCCAGTTCCCTCCCATCGAATATCCTGTGAAGAAAACTGCTTCCGCTTCTTTCAAGGGCTTTCTCTACTCGTCTAACACTGACAATATCAATACCTTGTGAAAAATGAGCTGGCATATAATCTTCTCCGGAATACTTTTGATCGTTCAATTATAAATACTCTACTGTAACGACTCGGGGCAACCGACAGGAGAAAGGCTCCTTCCCGACCATCTGGCAAATGCGTTGCAAGATAAAGGAGAGGAAGCCTCAGGGTTCCGCTCGAGAATGGCAGCAGCGGCCCGTCCGACCATCAGAGCGTTGTCGGTGAATGTTCTCTATCGGGAAGGAACAGCTCCAGTTTCCTGGCTGTACATTCCTGCCTGAGAACTTTCCGCAGAAGGCTGTTGGCGGTAACGCCACCTGCGGCAAGAACACTTTTCGCTCCAAGTTCCTTACACTGATACATCAGTTTGGATACCAGGATATCTACGACTGTCTTTCTGAACGAAGCCGCAAGATCGTTCAGATCCACTCCCTCTTCCCAGAGCAGTTTTGCGGCTGTCTTGAGTCCGCTGAAACTAAATTCGGCCAGTGATGGATCAGCCATGGGAGACGGAAGAGAACAATTCTCCGGGTTGCCACTGTCGGCAGCGATATCAAGAGCCGCTCCTCCCGGATAGCCAAGGCCGGCAAGTTTTGCTGTTTTGTCAAAAGCCTCTCCTGCAGCGTCATCCCTTGTTGATCCCAGAAGCAGGATCTCCTGCCATGAGCTCATCCGGAAGAGGCTCGTATGGCCCCCGGAAACTAGAAGGGCAACTGCGGGAAAGGGTACCTGACGCTTTTGTCCGTAGTGAATGTAGAGGTGTGCCGCCAGGTGATTTATGCCCAGGAAGCGTTTTCCTGCGGCCCAGGCCGCTGCCTTGCTCCAGGCCAGACCCACCAGTAAAGATCCTATAAGCCCCGGACCGGCTGTTGCAGCGAAAACATCGATTCTCTCAAGACTGTCCATTCCCCCCGCAAGAAGAACATCACTCACAAGTCCGGGAAGGATCTTCATATGACTGCGGGAAGCCAGTTCCGGCACAACCCCACCATGCTTTGAGTGTACTTCCTGGCTGTAAACGCGTTCCGCGATTGCACTGCATCCTTCAAGCAGAGCAACCGCGGTATCATCGCAGGATGTTTCTACGGCCAGTATTCTCAATGGGATTATTCCTCTTCTTGGCGGAGAATCCTGACAATTATCTCTGTACGAATATCACCGTAGATCTTAACGGAAACGGGATACTCTCCAATGGCTTTAAGATGTTCGCTAAGAAGAACCTGTTCGATATCTATGTTGAAGCCGGCCTCATTTATGATATCGGAAACGAGCCTTTCATTCACACTTCCGTAAAGGTGACCGTTCTCATCAGCAGCAGCTTTGATCTCTACAACAAAATCCTTGAGCTTATCAGCAAGCTGCTGGGACTCAGCAGAGACTTTGGCCTGTTCCTCAATAGCTCTGGACCTGTACAGGTCAGCGGATCTAACAGCAGCTGACGTAGCCTTTACAGCGAAATTTCTTGGGAACAGGTAATTTCTGGCGTAACCGTTGGCTACATCCACAATATCACCCCCAAGACCAAGGTCTTCTACGCTTTTAATAAGAAGTACTTTCATAATTGTCTTTTCCTTTCATCTATCTTCTTAAGACGTGTTCTGAAATCGAACCATGTATCAAGTATACCGGTAATTATTAACACTCCAAGAGCAAACGGTGGAAACACTATTGCCAAAAGGACAGCCAGGATAAGTCCCTGAGGATACTTGGACAATACTTTTCTGCACACTGCAAGCCCGACAGCGGAGTAGGGCAGGATCATGAAAATCGAAATATTAACAGCTGCCTGCTGAAGAAAAAATGGAAGGCTGCTTCCAGCAAGATTTACCGCCAGTGCGACTATAAGAATCCAGGCGGGGATCAGGCCCATTCTAAGGGAATAATCCCCGGGAAGATCAAGCTCAATGCCTCTTTGTCTGTTTATCAGCTTTACGGCCGACGCCGAGGCGATAACTCCCGCTGCGGCCCATAGTGCCAGAACGGAAGGCAGTATATACACCAGAACATTCATTACATAAATAATCTCCGATGAACTCATTCCAGCGGAACTGTAAAACTGCATAAGGGTTTCAACATTGTCTACAGACAGCAGTGACTGCTCCGGAAGAAGAAAGGTTCCGAAAATTGAAGCCAGCGCCGTAGCTGCTGCAGCTGCCACGACGGAAAACCGGAAGCTTCTGCCCGATCTTATCCAGGCAGTAATGAATCCAGCCCCCGTTGCTGCGATAAGTGCCCCGGTGAAGTCGGATATCAGGTAAACGACGAAAAGAGTTGCCAGAGCCATGGGCAGGCCGAATCTTGAATTCGGGGCAAGCATCATTACAGTCATTATAGTCATTCCAACGAAGGGAATCCCCATAAGAACAAGAATTATCCCCACGGCAATAATGCCGAAGAATCCGCTTCCCGCTCCTCCCGGCTTCTCTCGCATCGCGTCGGTCTGCTATCTGTAGTGTTCTCTAACGTAGGGAACGAGAGCAAGGAACCGCGCTACCTTGATGGCATTTGCAACCCTTCTCTGGTGCTTTGCACAGTTGCCCGTAACGCGTCTGGCTACGATTTTTCCCCTGTCAGAAACATACCTCTGGAGCATCCTTTCGTTTTTGTATGATATTTCCATCTTCGGATTCACGCAGAAACGGCATTTTTTCTTGCGTCCGAACTTGCTGCTCTTTTTCTTCATTCTTATTTTTGCGACCAAATCGGTTCCTCCTGATGGTCCTTATGATCCGGATTCCAACGCCATTACGTCGGTAGCCTTAACGATCATTCTATGATGTAATCCTTTCGATCTATCTTCGTAGGATCTGCTTACGAGATTGCCCTCGAGCAATACGAACGTACCATTCGTGATGCTGCGGTCTATTCTCTCCGCGAGGTTGCCCCACGCCTCAACACTGATGACGTAGGTTTTCTTCCCTTCTTCTGAGCTTCCAACGGAAAAAGATAGTGAGTTCTCCAGCTTGAACCTTATTACAAAGATGCCATAACTGGAGGACCTGAGTTCACCTTTTTCTATAAGCCGTCCGGTAAGTACGATGTAGTTCAGTTCGGGTGTTTCTCGCGAGACAGTCATGCTGGTCAGAACGGAATATCGTCATCCTGTGCCATGGTCCCCGGCGCGGAATCGTGTTCATTACTGTCCGGTATACTGCCGGAACTTTCCGGAGAGTTATTCCTGTAGGAAGAATCCTGACCCCTTTTCTCGAGAAACTGTATTCTCCTGGCGTTAACTTCCAGCTGGTTTCTTTTGTTGCCGTCCCTGTCTTCCCAGGAGTTGAATACAAGTTCCCCTTCAATCAGGACGGGAGAACCCTTTCTGCAGAATTCACTAACCAGTTCAGCAGTCTTTCTCCAGGCGATAACGTTCACGTAACATGTCTTTTCCTGCCATTCTCCATTCCTGTCCCGGTAGCGCTGGTTGTTCGCAATGGACATCTTGGCAAGGTGGGTTCCGTTTTCCAGGATTCTTGTGTCAGGGTCCCGGACAAGATTTCCAGAGATGATAACCTTGTTGATACTGGGCATTCTCAGATCCATTACTGATCCCCGCTCTCCATGTCATCTTCTACTACTACTTCATCATCGACTGCATCCTCCCAGGAGGAGAGCCCTTCTCCATCGCTCCGGAGAGTAAGAAATCTCAGACAGTCTTCATTGATCTTGAGATGCTTGTCGATAGCAGTCGTTACGTCTATGCTGCCATTCCATTTGAGGAAATGG
>JAUVUL010000241.1 GCA_030600975.1 Candidatus Aegiribacteria sp. | reverse complement strand
GATCAATGAATCGGGCCAGGTAGGTCCCAGGGTTTTCGTACTGGTGCTTCTTGTCCTCGGCCTTGCTGGAGCGGTTTTCAGCTGTTTCATTAAAAACAGTGAAGCCTCTCTTGTTCTGGGTTTTACCGCCGGCCTGCTGATATGGACTGCTTTATGCGATATACCTGAACAGATGAACTGGATATCCCCCTTAAGCAGAAAAGCGGTAATGATTTTTCTCCCCCTGATCATCCTATGGGTTGCCGCTATCCTTTTACTCAGGGAAATCCCTGCTGCTGTCTTCGGTGCAACCGGTTATTTACTCGGAGTCTGGGGTATTCAGCTGGCCAGGGTACGGGTAATATCCAAATGGGGCCCATCATCCCTCGCTGCAACGATTCTGATACTGCTTACAGCCGCAATTGCAGGCGGTGCCATGGCACTTGGCGTAGTTCATGGAACACTGTTCTCCGGAATTATCGGAGGGGTTGTATTCGCAATAGCGACATGGTCGGCTCTTGAGATTATCTGGGAACGAGGAATGGCTCAGAGGCCATGG
Organism: Candidatus Aegiribacteria sp.; assembly: GCA_030600975.1. Lineage (GTDB taxonomy): Bacteria > Fermentibacterota > Fermentibacteria > Fermentibacterales > JCC-6 > Aegiribacteria. Next base: position 3,761 of record JAUVUL010000241.1, on the reverse strand, counting down.
AAGAACAATCAATTCAGAAAATGAAATACATCAGTCCCGCATGGATACCTAGCGGACCCTGTTTCAATTCAGTGTAGTACAGTTCATCCGGTTCAGCATCCCTGACATTCCCGGAATACTCCTGCACGGTCCAGCTGTCAGTTGCAGTACTCAGAACGCCTGAGACTCCTATCTGAAATCCGAGGTGTCCGGAAAAGAGGTATTCCATTGTCGCATCAGCTACAGCAGCCATCGAAACAGCCGTCGCTCTGGATGCCAGAAGGTCTGATCTTACATCCTGCATATGAAAGGCCAGTTCACCACCTGCTGCGAGTCTCAGTCCAAGAGACGGGCTGCTGACTGGAATCCTCGTCCCCAACTGAAGATCAATACCGATTAAGGATGAGTGTTCAAGCCCTCCGGCGGTTACTCCGCCTCCGAAAGATAGTCCCCATTTCGCAGTCTCTATACCGAGTCTGACATTATTGCTCCACTCCGCAGAGTCATCCTCAAGGCCTGCTCCAGGCTCAGAAGACATCATAAATCCGCAGTACTCAAGAAACAGGATAGCTGGAGCCGACTGCTCTATTGCGGTTACGGTTCCTCCATCAATCAGCAGGCCCGATATAAGCCTTGCAGTTGACTGACTGCTTCGGACATCCATTATCTGAAGCAGCCCCCTGCTTCTAAGATGCTGGTATTCAGAAATACTACCCGGTATTCCCATAGATGAAGCTACTACTGCCATGACTGTACCTTTAGAAATCCCCTGATCCCGACCAAGGGGAACGGTAAATACTTCACTGCCCGAAGCGGTAAAGGTTACCTCTATCGGGAATATTTCCATTATTGCCCTTGTAGCAAGCTCTCTGGCTGACAGAATTGCGAGTCTATATCTGTCGGGTGAGTAAGGGAGGATTTCCTCTCTTGTAACTGTATTTCTAATTGTTCCGATGAGAGTCCCTGCTCCTGAATAGAATCTTCCGAGAACATCAACGGAAACGGTTCTGTAAGTTACCAATGAATCGTTCCGGAATACCGTTCTATCGTTTTCTTCCGGATAGAGTATTTCCATTGCAAGGAAAACATCAATACCTCGTTCAGAAGCAAGAATTCGAAGTGAATTCAACAAAGAATCGGGAGGTGTGTCCAGAAATGAATCGTCTCCCAGTTCAACCACCTGGAATCTCCCGCTTTCCGCTAATTTGTCAATGACTTCGCCTATAATTACACTGTCAGGAGCAAATTCATCAAAATCGATGGAAACAACGGCCAATCGGGGAAGTGCAGCCGAAAGAGTTCCTGTAATAAAAAACGTTATCATGGCAAATCTGTTAAATCGCATCCTGACTCTCCCTACTCGATGGTTTCCGCGGGAACCAAATTTCCATCAATGAACAGTTGCTGAATACTCGCAAGGGGTATTACCAGTACGGTATCCCTGTATACAAATGAAATATAATCACTCCAGCCTGCAAAGAGTGAATCAAGAAGGAATGCGGTACTGCTGTCAGGTTGCCCATCAGCATCGAATACAAGCTCAACATAGATATCTTCCTTCAAAGTATCCATCACTTCGTCTGATGTTTCAAAGAAGCGGGAGTGATACTCAAAGGATTGATTCGATGCCCTGTTGTCTTGCGCTTCCTCACAGGGCGATACAGATGAAGCGACAGTTTGACCAGTCGCAAGTCCTGTAGTATCGGCATCCAGGGAAAGGGTGATGGTTTCACTTATATCATCCACCTGCTCTTCAAGGCTGCCGCCATCAACTACTCCCATGAATATGATTTCCTCAGGAATTTCAGTCTCCTCATATTCCTCCTCGTTAACGTACTCGAAAGAACCCGCACTTCCGATGCCTCCGGAACCGCCTGTGGTTACTTCTCCGCCTGTAATAGCCTGCCGGTCAGTTTCCTGGGCAAGGCTGCCCATACCTCTCAGAGTTTCGCCTGCACCTTCTTCCACCATAGCGGACTGCGGCATTGTTGATTCCCCGTCAGTAACAAAGTAACCTTCCTGTTCACTGGTGGTTTCCACTAAGATATCTTCAGTTGAAACGACATGATCAGTGGGAGCAGTAATCGATGCATCTGTATCAGTTTCCTCAGAATCAAATCCATTAATGCCAGAAACGGTTGATTCGTCCCGCACATCTTCGAATTGCGAGGAATCGGTCACATATTCAATCCCGCTGCTTCTCGATAATTCGGTGACCCTGTCAAGGGATGGCTTATTATCCAGGATGAGTTTGACTCCAAGAAGGACAGCGATGATCCCCGCAGCAGCGGGAACGAAAGTTTTCCAGCGCGAGCGGCGGTTTATTCTTTTAAAAATATACCACTCCATGCTGCGGAATTTATCGTCTTCGGGAGTTACAAAACTATCTCTCCATGATGTTTCCAGGTTTCTCTGGGAATCGATCAGATTTCTGCACCTGTCGCAGAGTATCACATGTTCCGAGACCTCCTTCAGCCTCTCTTCCCCCAACTCGCCGTCGAGGAACATCATCAGAGTATTGAAATCAGGACAGTTCATTCCCATTCTCCAAGCATAGATCCCAGCTCTTCCCTTATTTTAACCCTTGCGCGGTTGAGCCTGGACATCACAGTTCCCATGGCGATATCAAGACTCTCTGCGATCTCTGAGTAACTTAGCTGCTGATCAATTCTTAACACAAAGACGGCTTTCAATGCAGGAGTAAGTTTATCGACAGCTTTGCTTACTGCACCAAGCAGCTGTTCACCTGCAGCTCTATCAGCCACGTTATCTTCGATCACCTGTTGTCCCTCCGCACTGTAAGCTTCTTCGAAATGCACTTCGCGCCTTCTATTCTTTTTCTTTGCGTAATTAATGGCGAGATTTGTCGTAATCCTGTATATCCAGGTGAAAAAACGGTACTGTGTGTCGTATCTATCCATTGCCTGCATGGCTCTGATAAATGCGTCCTGAGTGATATCCCATGCTTCATCATCGCTTCCGCACATACGCCTTGCCACTCTGAATACACGTTTCTCGTATTTCCTGAATAGTTCTCCGAAAGCATCTCTGTCTCCATTCTTTGCTTTTCTGAGCAGCTGGATGTCAGGATTCTCTTCTTCTCCTGTCATCATAAGTAGTACACTCAGAAGCATCTCTTATTCCCTTTCAGAAATTAATGAAGACAGCGGCGGCTATACCAGTTTCCCTCTCGAATACCTCATTCTCGGTGCTGAAAGAATAAAGGTAAGCATCAACGTATGCATCAAGCATGCCGAAGAGCCAGGCTGCGGAAGTGTACCAGATAAGATCAAGCCTCCTCTGGCGGTGCAGCTGGTAAGCCGGATCATCGTTATTGTTCCTGGCTTCCTCAGAGGCGATATGTTCAGCTATCAGCCATGAAAGCAGCCCAAGCTCCAGTGTACCGAATACTACCCCCTTCAGAGGCTCATCGTTGTAGAATTGACCCCACCCGGGTAATACTGCGGAACGCAGCAGGGCGGCTGAAGGATTTCTCCTGACAATTACGGCTATGTTACTTACTTCTGAACTGTCATTATCGAGGCTGTCCTGAAATGCGTAATCCAAACCGTTGAAAGCGTCCACAGTGAAGACAAACAGCATCGGCAAGATCAGAACACATCGCATCGTCAGCTGATGACTCCTCTGGAACTTGACATTATGAAGTCAGCCAGCTGTCTTACGTCATTGGATGTATTTCTGTCTTCAATCAGTCCGCGCACCTTTGAAGTAAGAGTACCGTCTTCCCTGAAAAGATATCTGAATACCCGGTCAAGGTTGTC
>JAUVUL010000225.1 GCA_030600975.1 Candidatus Aegiribacteria sp. | reverse complement strand
GTTGGGGCAGCCAGCTCCATTATTTCTATGCCCTCTTCAAGGCAATCTTCGATCTCCATCTTATCCGCAGGCATTTCAGCTTTGGTCCTTCTGTAGAGAACAATCACCTTGTCAGCATTAAGTCTCCATGCCATCCGGGCGGCATCCATAGCGGTATTGCCCCCGCCCACAACCACCACCGTCCCCGAAAGTGGTTCAGGGTCATCAGCCTTCTCAACAAGAAAATCCGCGCCGGTTACGACGCCCTCTGTATCGAATTCGCCTTCGACCCGCATGGCTTTTCCCGTCCACGCCCCTGGGCCCACAAAGACAGCGTCATGCTTTTTCCTCAGTTCCTCAAGGGTCACATCTTTTCCAACACGGACGCCACACCTGATCTCTGCACCGGTACGGCAGATATACCCGACCTCCCTGTCAAGGATCTCGTCGGGAAGCCTGTACTCGGGAATACCGTAGCGCAGCATTCCTCCGGTACGCTCTTTTGCTTCGTAGATAACGGTTTTTATCCCGCTTTTGCCCAGGAACCACGCCGCTGTAAGGCCTGCCGGCCCTGAGCCTATTATCCCAACTGTTTTTCCCGTATCAGGGGCGCATTCAGGCAAAGTCTCGTACGCTTTCGGTGAATCCGAAACGAACCTCTTTATATTGTTTATGGCCACGGGAGCATCTATATCCATTCTCCTGCACTCGTCCTCGCACTTACGGACACAGACCCGTGCGCATATAGCTGGAAGGGGGTTCTTCTCACGAATGAGATCAACCGCCTTCTGAAACTGCCCCATTGCGGAGAGGGCTATGTATCCCTGGGCGTCAACGCCTGCCGGGCAACCTTCCATACAGGGGGATATACAGTCTGCGTAATGGTTGGAAAGCAGAAGTTCCAGAGCTGTTTTCCTCGATGCCATGATCCTATCGTTCCTGGTTTCAATCTCCATATCGGGAGCAATCCGGGTAGCACATGCTGGAACCAGGTTACCTCTACCCTTAACCTGCACAACACAGACGAAACATGAACCGTACGGTTCAAGCTCCGGCGAGTGGCACAGGGTTGGGATATCATCAAGCTCGTTTTCATGGACCACTTCAAGAATAGTTTTCCCGGGAGTGGCCTCTATCTCCCTGCCGTTGATCAAAACTCTGATCTTATCCATTGGCCGCTCCTACCTTGTAAGGACTGCACCGAAATTGCAGCTCGTTATACACTTGCCACAATTGACGCAGGCTTCAATGTCAATGATGTGAACTTCTTTTACCTCGCCTGAAATGGCATTGACCGGACAGTTCTTCGCGCAGAGAGTACATCCGACGCATTTATCCGGAACGATATAGAACTCCACAAGTGCCTGGCATTCACCAGCGGGACATTTCTTCTCGTAAATATGAGCCTTGTACTCATCAAGGTAGTAGCGGATCGTTGTCTGTACCGGGTTTGGGGCGGTCTGACCCAACCCGCAGAGGCTAGCTTCCTTAATTTGAATCGACAGCTGTTCCAGTTTTTCAATGTCCTCCGGCTCACCCTCTCCTCTGGTCAGCCTTTCCAGAATCTCAAGCATTCTCAGGGTTCCTATCCTGCAGAAAGTGCATTTGCCGCAGGATTCCTTCTGTGTGAAATCAAGGAAGAACCTTGCTATCTCGACCATGCATATGTCCTCATCCATGACAACCATGCCGCCGGAGCCCATTATAGCTCCCGTGGCGGGGATGGATTCAAAATCCACAGGAGTATCTTTCATCGAAGCGGGGATGCAACCTCCCGAGGGGCCGCCCATCTGAACGGCTTTGAATTTCTTCCCTTCCTTTATGCCTCCGCCTATCTTGAAAACGAGATCCTCTATTGTTGTACCCATGGGAACTTCCGCAAGCCCTCCGTGAAGCACTTTTCCGGCCAGTGCGAAAACCTTGGTTCCAGGGCTCTTCTCGGTGCCGAATGCCGAATAAGCATCCGCTCCGTTGCATATTATCCAGGGCACATTTGCAAAGGTTTCAACGTTGTTATTATTGGTAGGCTTCTGCCACAGTCCCTTCTCCGCAGGAAATGGCGGGCGTATACGGGGCATCCCCCGTTCGCCTTCGATGGACGCGAACAACGCAGTTTCTTCTCCGCAGACGAACGCTCCAGCCCCCTGTTTAATTTTCAGATCAAAATCGAAACCGCTGCCGACGATATTCGTTCCGAGGTAACCCCGCTGCCTGGCCTCCGAAATGGCGATTTCCAACCTGTGAATGGCCAGAGGATACTCTGCTCTGCAATAGATATAGCCGAATGTCGCTCCAATAGCCCTGGCACAGATTATCATCCCTTCAAGAATCGAATGAGGGTCCCCCTCAAGAACGGATCTGTCCATGAATGCTCCGGGGTCACCCTCATCAGCATTGCAGACTACGTATTTCTGTTCTCCCGAATTTAAGGCCGCAAATGACCACTTCAAACCCGTAGGGAATCCTGCCCCGCCGCGTCCGCGCAGGCCCGAATCCTTGATGGTCTGGATAATCTCGGAAGGGGTCATTTCCGTAAGAGCCTTTCTTACCCCCTGGTAACCTCCAGCATCCTCGTAATCTTTTATCGATTCAGGATTTATAGTACCGCAGTTGCGAAGCACGATTCTCTCCTGCAGATCAAGGAATGCACATTCAGAACCGGAGGTTTTCCCATCGGGTTCGCAGACGTAAACAAGGTTTTCATCATCTATTATCTCGTTACCGAGAACATGCTTACTGAAGATCTCCTCTGCAGATTCGGGAGTTACTCCGCCGTAGAATACTCTACTGTCCCCTTCTCTTATTTCAACCAGCGGTTCTCTGTAACACATACCGATGCAGCCTGTTCTTGTGAGCATGCATACATCAGGGTTAGCTTCCGAAAGCTCCGTAAGCCTGTCGTAAGCCGCCTGGGCTCCAGCGGATAAACCGCACGTACCCATTCCTACTACTATTTTCTTCATACACTGCTCCAGACATTTTTCACAAAAGACAGTTCGTCAGATTATCCAATACCACTGGAAGTTGCTGCGATGGAATCGGTGCTTACTGCAGCCTTCTTCCTGTAATTGCGAAGGATCTTCCGAACCGAAGCTGGTGTGAGGCTACCGTGTGTATCGTCGTTGATCATTATGACCGGTGCAAGTGAACAGCACCCTATACATGCCACCGTATTCAAAGTGAACAATCCGTCCTCCGTAGTATCGTCCACTTCGATACCCAGCTCATCCTCAATGGTTTCCCTTATAAGTTTTGCTCCCGACACGTGGCAGGCCGTTCCCACACATACCCTGATGACATATTTGCCCATGGGACGCAGCCTGAACTGGCTGTAGAATGTAATAACGCCGTAGATATCGGATTCAGGTATGGCTGTGGCACCTGCTATATAGTTGATTGCGCGTCTTGGAATATACCCGAAATGCTCCTGGGCAGACTGGAGAAGCGGTATCAGCTCTCCCGGAGCACCGTCATATCTCCACAGTCTGTAGCTGAAATTCTCATGTTTTGCAGCCGTTTTCATCACTCCCTTCACGCACCTTTCTTTATTTGTCAGGTGCAGGATTCAGTGTAAACAACATGATTTCAGTGAATCCTCTGAAAGTAAGATAGAGTATCAGTCCTCGATCAACTTTATGACTTTCGCTTCCCGAACCCTGAGTACACCATCTATCTGATTAAGCTTCTGAATTATCCGAGGTGTTTTCCCCATTGCACCATGACCTGTGATCATTCCCACCAGTTTACTGCCGTTTTCTATCACATCGCAGAAAACCACCTCATCGATGAAGAACACAGTGGTGAATATCTGCTGTATCGCATCGGGATCGATATCAACGATTATGTAGCTCATGGTTCCAGGCTGCCTTCTTGCTTCAGCCTGTGCACCTTGCTTTACAGCATGTTGATACGTCTCAATGAACTGGTCAACATCTCTGTCGAGTTTAGGGCGTTCAACTTCGGACATGGAGAGAACATCAATTCCATCCATATCCTTGATCCTGCTGAATATTTCCTGAATTTCAGATGTGGAAGAAGCCTGCGCCAGCAGTATGATATCGAAATCTCCCCTGACGGCATCACATGACTGGATACCATTCATCTTGTACAGTGAATCGTAAATTTCCATGCTTCTGTCTGAGTCTGTTATCTTCACTGTAAGATAGCCGCTTACCGATTCCCTCATACCATCATCGACGGCTTCTTCTGGAACTTCTGTTCCAGTCTTTCCGGGGGAGAGTTCCTCCAACGCTTCTACAAGCTCAGATATCTCGAAAGGCTTATCAAGATATCCGGTATTACGCTCGGAAAGCGCGGTAAGCATCAGTCTTTCATCACCAAAACCAGTTATTACAAGAACAGGAAGGTCGGGATACTGGTTCTTTATAACCTTCAATATCTTGAGACCATCTATATCCGGCATGAATATGTCTGTGATAAGATAATCGTAGGCAATTCCTTTTTCCCTGGCCTGGTTCAGTTCATGAATCGCGGAAATGCCATCCGGACAGGCAACTGCAGTGTAATCCTCCTGAGTGAGACCTATGGTGAGGTTTCGGCGGATCTCCGC
>JAUVUL010000122.1 GCA_030600975.1 Candidatus Aegiribacteria sp. | reverse complement strand
GTCGAAAGATCGTTGCTGTCGTATCCATCCTTTCTTACTTCCACCGGTCTGCTCCACAGGATCTCATCAATAACTGCTTTGTTCCACCTGATAATATCCTTCGGGTATTTCAATGATCTGGAAGGGCCTGCATGAATGCCGACAATACCGTTTTCCGTTAATACCGCCACGGGTAATTCTTTCAGATAGCGGTACCGATCATCATTCATTCTGCAGACAAAATTAAACTGCTGATAGTACCTTCCCCGCTCACCGCTGAACAGATTTTTCACAACCTGCTGCTGATTCGACGGTGTCATCGCTTCATCTGTTATCAGTTTTTCGTAGATGCTGACGCATTTGTTCTCATGGTTACCCTGAATGAAGAGGAAACGTTCACCCTGTTCATTCAGGTTACTCTGAATTTCCCTAATTCGTTGTATGATCCTTGTATCACCGTCATCCTCCGCATAGATGTCTCCCGGTTTCCTGTCCACCACATCGCCTACAATAAGACCGTAAACATCATCTCCACTCCTCAGTCTTTCGACTATACGGGTACGCTCAAGCCACTTCTCAAAATCCGCAAACCTGGTATGGAAATCCGATGCCACGAAAAGTTTTCCATGAGCAGGTAGAAATACAAGTCCCCCATCCCGCAGGATCTGTCCGGAATCACCTTGATCTGAGAGTCTGTCGCAAAGAGATGATGCTAATCCTGAACCCCACAAGTTCAGGAGAAGAAGACCGCCAATGGAAGTACTTGTCCTGAGAAATTCTCTTCTTGTTACCTGCCTATCTAAATGATAATCGCTGATTTCTTTAAGAACGTTCTTTGAGGTGCTGCTGGAAAACGGCATGTATCACCTGTCCTTTCACCACCGGTACCATAACCTATACCACTTTTGCAGCAAGTACATGCGCCCACCTGTCACCTCCAGGTGAGGTGACAAGCATAATCATGAAATGATGACACACCGCTGAACGGATTACATGCATGGACATCAAGCTGTGATCTGATGATATATATTTTAGATATGGAAGCAGGATTGGAAAACTGTGAAAAACAGAACTGCTAACAGAACAGTCAAGAATTCTGACATAAAGGTTCTTGTACAGGAACTTTCCAAGGCTTCTGGAAAAGAACGAATCAGTATCTTGAACACGCTTTCAGAATTTTATCATTTATCAAATCCCGTAAAGTCAGTTGAATACAGCAAAGAGTGTCTTGATCTTCTCGCTATCTTTCCTGACAGAAATCTTGAATCCAAACTTCTGGGAGACATCTGCTGGGCATACCAGAATAGCGGGAGATATCCGGAGGCTATGGAATACGGCTTCAAGCGGCTCAATCTGGCTGTTGAGTTGAAGGACAGAAAAGAAGAAGCCTCTTCTTACAGTAGAATCGGCATAGTCTACTGGAGGCTTGCATGCTATGAAGACGCTCTCAATTACCATCTCAAGGCGCTCAGCCTTTTCGAAGAACTGGATGATCTGAATGGTCTTGCAGGAACGTATACCAACATCGGTGTTCTGTATTTCGATATCGATAATTATGACAAGGCCCTTGAGTATTTCAATAAAGTATTTGAAGTGCTGGGTGATGTGAATGATAATAAGAGCATTCTCCATATAAGTAATGCTCTGAATAACATCGGAGCTCTTCATGAAGTACTCGGGAACTTCAAAGAAGCGTTGAAATGCCACCGTGAGTCTCTCAGAATCAGGGAAGAACAGGATGACAGGAAAGGGATATCTCAATCGATCATCAATATTGGTATATCTCTTGAAGGTCTCGGAAAGCACCAGAAGGCACTGGATAATTTCTTCAGATCTCTTGAAATCACAAGGGAGATAGAAAATCAGAAAACAGAAGCTGAAGCGCTGCAGAACATAGGAATCAGTTATGCTTCACTGAACAACCTGGAGGAAGCCCTCAGTTACTTCAAGCAGTGTCTGGACATAGCTGAGGAAATCGACGCAAAGTGCCTGCTTTGTGATAGCATGAAATATATATCTTCCACTTATGAACAAATGTCCGAATCCGGAAAAGCACTCGATTACTTCAAACGATGCAGATCCCTGGAAAAAGAAATATTCAGTGAAGACAGTAAGCAAAAAATGATGGAACTTGAAATCACGTATAATGTGAAAAGCAAAATGAAAGAAGCGGAAATAACCAGACAGAAGAATAAGGAGCTTGCCGAAGCGAATAATGAACTGAGAAATGCGCTGGATAAGGTGAAAACTCTGAGCGGGCTTTTGCCGATATGCGCCAATTGCAAGAAGATCAGAGAAGATGATGGCTACTGGAGACAGCTGGAATCATATTTCGCAGAGCATTCAGAAATTCATTTCAGCCACGGTCTGTGCCCTGAATGCCTGAAGAGGTTGTATCCTGAGCTGAAGGAGTGATAAACTTATTCCGTTACCGGTCAGCAATCGTTATCTGCCTGCTTTGCCAAAGGGATTAACCGGTATTTCTTTACACAGGAGGGAGCAATGAAGGGAAGATTTCAACTCTACACTGGAAACGGCAAGGGTAAGACCACCGCAGCCCTGGGCCTGACTGTAAGAGCCGCATGCGCAGGCATGAAGGTTTACTTCGGGCAGTTCATGAAGGGACAGGATTACTCGGAGCTTTGCCTGCCCGAGCATTTCCCTGGAGCCATAACCATGGAACAATTCGGTACTCCAAGGCTTATATGCAAGGGAGAGAAGCCCTCGGAGGATGATATGCGATCAGCCGCGGCCGGTTTGGAAAAGATCAGGGCCGCGATGGTTTCAGAGAATTACGATCTTGTTATTGCGGATGAATTGAACGTTGCAGTTCACATGGGAATTCTGAACGAGGATGATGTAATGGAATTCATTGGCCAGCGACCGGACGATGTAGAGCTTGTGCTGACAGGGCGTTATGCTCCCGGGAGTTTTATTGAGGCGGCGGACCTTGTTACGGAAATGAGGGAAGTGAAACACTACTTCGTAACGGAGAAACTGCTGGCCCGCAAAGGAATCGAATCATAGTGCCGGGTTTACATTAATATTATATATATTTTATTCATCTCTATTGATTAAGTAAGGAGAGTGTCATGAAAACCGCTATCATGTTCCTGGCTTTGCTGACGACGCTGACTGCCGCATCGGAAAGAAGTGATATTGAAGTTTCAATCGGCGGGGGAGTCTGGATGCCGTCCCTCTTCGATTCTGATGCCGGGCTTTCGCCCGGGCCGGCAATTGCAGTTTCGCTGCAGATCCCGCCTTCACTTGGAAACTGTTTCATTATTGAGGCTTCCTACCTGAGCGCAGGCACAGACAGCGATAACTGGGGTGCAGTAAGCGGCATTCCACTGACAATCGGGTACAGGACGTACCCATTCTATCGAAGATATGCAGGCCCCCGTGGAATTGAACCGCTTCTTGGAATATATGGTGGCGGAATGCTTCTCTGGGACAGCCCGGAGGGCAACCAGGAGAAAACCAGTACCGGAGCCGGTGTAATCGGAGTTGAACTTGGCGCACGGATACATGTTGGAGAATCGGCTTCAATTGACATTGTAGTTACTCCCGAATGGGTAGGTGCAGGTTCCTCGCTGGGTGGGGCAACTGGAAAGGACCTGTCAGGTCTTCAAGTAACCGCGTCAATAGCGTTCTGAGGGGGGCCAGGGATCAGGTTGAGGAAGTACTTCGCGCAGCAGGTCCAAGCTGACCGCAGGCTGCTGCAATGTCACTTCCCCTGGAGCGTCTCAGGATAACCGCCTGGCATCTGGGATAAAGGTAGTTCATGAATCTGTTTACCGATTCAATATCGGGCCTTCTGTATGGGGCACCTTCTATCGGATTGTAAACCAGAAGATTGATCTTGCACTCAATATCACCGGTGAATTTCACCAGGGCATCAGCCTCTTCAAGTGTATCGTTAATGCCTGCGATAAGACAGTATTCCAGGGTTATCCTTCTGCCCTTGCGGTTGGCATAGTCGATCAGGTCCCTCTTAAGCTCTTGAAGCGGTAGAGTCTTGGATACAGGCACAAGCTTCCGTCTTGTGCTTTCCACTGCGCTGTGAAGCGAGACTGCCAGTCCGTACTGCCCATCAAGTTGTGCAAGCCTGCCTATACCGTCTGGGATACCCACGGTCGATACGGTTATTTTCCTCGCTCCTATACATATCCCTCTGTCATCGCTTATTATGGCCAGGGCATCACTGAGAGCCGGGAAATTATCCATGGGTTCCCCCATGCCCATGAAGACCACGTTGCTTATACGATCATTGGTGCTGTTCTGCAGGCCGTAGAGCTGAGCCACGATTTCATCGGTTCGAAGGTCACGTCTGAATCCTCCCCTTCCCGTCTGGCAGAATGTGCATCCGCATTTGCAACCCGCCTGTGTTGATATACATGCAGTCAGCCTCGGGGGATCCGGGATAAGAACCGATTCGATTACTTCACCATCTTCCAGTGTAAAGGAATACTTCACAGTTCCATCATCTGCTGTGATTTTATCGCAGGTATCAAGGACAGTTATCTCCCCGACCCGGTCAAGCCGGTTTCTTGCGGACAGAGAAATATCGGTCATCTGATGAAACGAGATGACCCTCTTCAGGTGTATCCAGGTAAAAAGCTGCTGTGCTCTGTAAGGTTTCATTCCCAGTTCTGCGGTAACCCATTTCTTCAGCTCAGAGAAGGTTAACCCGGATATTTTCACCTTATGCTCCTTTGAACTGCCATTCATTTGCATGCAGCATTTCCCTTCGACCGTTGATGAAAGAGTATATATATAACACATGTACTTGAGCAGCTTACTCAATGAGGAGATAACAATGAAAAATCGTATCGGAATAATAGGAGGGTCTGGAGTATACTCCTTTGAAGGTGTCCGAATTGAGCAAGAGTTGAATACCGAGACTCCCTTCGGGAAACCTTCTGCCCCTCTTATCCTTGCGGATTACAATGATATACCTCTAGTATTCTTACCACGTCATGGAGAGGGCCATATACTTTCACCTTCCGAGATCCCATATGCAGCTAACATTTACGCGCTGAAAAATGCAGGAGTCCGGCAGCTGATCTCTGTTTCCGCAGTTGGCAGCCTTCAGGAAATGTATCATCCCAGGCATTTCGTTATCCCTGATCAGATTTACGACCGAACCAAGGGGATTCGAAGATCAACGTATTTCGGAGGAGGAATTGTTGCTCATATCGGATTTGGTGATCCATTCTGCGGTGATCTTTCAGAAATTCTGCTCAGGTCGGCCGAACAAGCGGATGCAACGGTTCATAATGGCGGTACATTCGTGTGCATGGAGGGCCCCGCTTTCTCGACCAGAGCCGAAAGCAGAGTATACCGCAGCCAGGGTCATGCGGTCATCGGCATGACTGCGGTTCCGGAAGCAAAACTTGCAAGGGAAGCAGGCATATGCTACGCCGCTTTATGCATGATCACGGATTACGATGTATGGCATGAAACTGAAGATGACGTTTCCGTAGAGGGTGTATTGGCAAATCTCAGGCTGAACACCGTCCGGGCCAGGAGGACGATTGAAAACGCATTGCATGCAATTGATATTCATAAAACTGATTGCATTTGCCATGGTGGAAAAAGTGCAATTGAGGGAGCCATCATAACAGTTCCGGAACACCGAAGCTACCTGGCGAAGGAGCATCTGAAGGTTATCCTGGAAAGATAGTACACTCGTGAACAAGCGTATTTCCGATTTAGGAGAGAGGGGACTGATACGGAGGCTCAGGAAAAAGTTCCCCTCTCTTTACGCTATAGGAGATGACAGCGCTGTACTACCGGGAATTCAATGTCCTGTTGTTACCACCGACAGTTTCTTCGAAGGTACGCATTTTCATCGATGGTGGGCTCCTCCAAGGATTCTTGGAAGGCGTCTCCTGGAAGCCGCGCTCTCCGACATTGCAGCAATGGGTGCAAGGGCTAAATGGGTTTTTACGGCTTTATCCATTGACCCCAACATTGGAGTGGGCTGGATAGAGGGTTTCTATCGGGGATTGACCGAACGTGAGGATGTGATCCTCGCGGGTGGTGAAACAGTACGGGGAGAACGCCTGGGGATCACTATCACCGTTATAGGCGAGGGAGAAGAGCCGGATACGCTTCTTAGAAGATCATCTCTTCGTCCCGGTGATGATCTCTGGATAAGCGGTCTTCTCGGCCGAGCTTTGAATGCTCCTGCAAAACTTGAAAAGGTGGGTGGGCTGTTCGGGAAGGATCTTACATCACGTTC
>JAUVUL010000205.1 GCA_030600975.1 Candidatus Aegiribacteria sp. | reverse complement strand
GAGGAGCTTATGAAATCCCTGGAGCTAAATAACGCACTCATCTGGGAAGATGAAGATGTAACATTCAATGAGGAAGAAAAGATAGTTATACCCCATTCAATCAGTGGAGTGGTCGACAGAAAACTGGGAATGATGAGCCACCAGGCTAGCGAATTACTGGAATATGCGGCAACCATAGGCAGGGATTTCGATTTTGGATTACTCCCTTTAATAACCGGAAAGAATGAGGGTCATCTGCTGGATATGCTGGATGAGATACTGGGTATGAGGTTGTTGAAAGAATGCAATGAAGATAGGTATCGTTTCACGGAGGATGTGGTCAGAGAGACGATATATCAGCAGATGAGCACTGTTAGATCAAAACTCTATCATCGAACGGTTGGAAATGCACTGGAAAAACTTCATAAAAATCGTACGGTAGAAGTAATCGAAGAGTTAGCACATCATTTTTACTTATGTTCTGATAATGACAAAGTAATTGAATATGGCATGATTGCAGCAGACAGAGCGAAGGATGCCTATGCGAACCGGGATGCAATAAAATTCTATGGCAGAGTTCTTGAATGCCTGCCTGAAAGCAGGATCGGGAGTAAGATCAAGGAGATCGAAGTCCTGATGAAAAGGGCATCGGTGATGGATCTGGTTGGTGACAAGGAGAAGGCGATAGAAGACCTTACGCAGGCTGTCAGTAATTCGCAATCGCTGGGTGAGCAGAAACTGGAAGCCGATAGTCTTGTAGCATTATGCAAAGCTCACTTTGGAATATCGCACTATACCGACACTATTGAAATGGCAGAAAGCGCTCTGGAGATTTACCGGGCACTTGTCGATAAGAAAGGGGAAGCAGCCTGTCTGAATTGTATCGGTATCGCCAACTGGTATCTGGGAGAATTTAAAAGTGCCCTGAAACTGTATCAGATATCTCTTAGTATTGCAAAGAATATCGGAGATCGGAAACTTGAAGCAATGATTCTTGGTAATATCAGTATTGTTCATTGGAATCTCGATGATTATTCCAAGTCACTTGATTATTATGTTCAGGCTCTGGAGATAATAAAGGAACTCGGTGATCTTGAAACTGAAGCGAGAGCACTCAATAATATCGGTCTTATTCATGCAACTATCGGTGACAATGAGAAGGCTATGGAGTGTTACGAAAGGTCACTCGAAATTTCAAGGTATATATGTGCGCGAGATCTTGAAGCAAGTACTCTCAACAATACGGGACTTATAAACGTTCGACTCGGGGAGTATGCAAAGGCAATAGTCAACTACAAGGATTCATTGAACATTACGAGAGAAACCGGCACTCGAAAAACCGAGGCGATGGCTCTGAATAACATTGGCACTCTTAACTGCGATCTTGGCAACTATGCAAGTGCTCTGGAGTACTGCACGAATTCTCTCAGGATATCCAGAGACATCAGCGACCGTCAGACTGAAACAGAGAGCCTTATTGAATTAGGAGATATATCTCTGAATAAAGGAGAGCTGTCGGATGCTGAAGAGTATTACAGTGAAGCCCTTTCAATCGCACGAACAATGAAGTTGAAATCATTGCTTGCCGAAGTCCTTATCGGTTTCACCTCTCTTCATCTGGAGATGAAAAATCCGGTCAAGGCCGGGGAGACACTCAACAGTGTGTTTCAACTGATTAATGAACTGGATTCCGAGAAGATAGAGGCATCTGCGCACTTCCTTGCAGGAAGGCTGGCCACTGAAGAGAAAAGATGGAACGATGCCATCGCCTCCTTTGACAGATCATTGCTGATCCTGAATAAAACCGACAGACAGATAAGTATCGGCAAGGTTTATTACTTTCAGGGTCTGATGTTCAGTAAAAAGGGAGATGAAACAAGGACACACAACAGCTTCGAGAAAGCTCAGGAGATATTCGAAAAGATTACCGCTATCGGGTGGATCGAGAAGATAAACACTGCATGTAAACAATGTGAGATTTGATTCCCGGGTTAATATCAGCGAGCACCAATATCTGGAATACATTTTCGCTGTTTCATCTTGATAGTATATTCCGTCTCCTTTTATTGATCGTTTCGTTACTCTTCACCAGGGATGGTATTGCTTTTTCGTGAAATATTGTTAACATTCATAATTCAGTTTTTTACGATATGTGTTTTGTACAAAATTCGAGTATCAAAGAGTTCTTTACCAGGCTCTCACTAAAATCGTCTAATGAAAGGAAACAAATGAGATATTTCGGGAATACTATCACTGGCCTTGTGTCGATGCTGTTTGCAGCAGCGCTGCTTTCGGGTTCATGTTTTGCGGGAGTATGGACAACATATACAGATGCCAGCTTTGTAAGCGGGTTAGCGGTCGATGGAAATGATCTCTGGGCCGGAACCAGGGGTGGCGTTATTCTCTGGGACATCCCTTCACAGACATATCAGAAATACACCACCACTGAAGGACTTGCCGATCAGAACGTCAAGGAAGTTTTTATCGACGATACGGGGAATATCTGGTTTGGAACAACTGAAGGCGTACAGTGCTACGATGGAAGCACATGGACAGTATATAATACTACAAATTCCCCTCTACCTCACAATACGGTGTTCTCCATTGTTCAGGATCAGAATACATCCATGTGGTTTGGGACCGGATTCGGCTGCGCCAAATTCACCGATCCTGCATGGGAGGTTTTCACTGATCTCGGCGGTGGTGCGACAAACGTTGCTGTCCGTGGAATGGGCGTCGACTCACAGAACCAGATCTGGACCGCGAATAATCCCGACAACTATGGCGATCCGGGAGGCATTTCCATGTATGATAATATCAGTACATGGGTCCACCACGATCCGGATCCGAGTAGCATCGGGCAGTATTTCCTTTCACTTACGGTAGACGGCAGGGATAGCGTCTGGGCCGGAAGCTGGACAAATTATGTGTTTCTTTACAACGGCTCTTCCTGGACTCATTACGATGATGGCAACAGCTCCCTTCTGGGAAACAATATCGAGGCATTCGAGGTCGAGCCTGATTCCACGGTATGGATTTCCAACCATCCGGCATCTGCAACACCCTCAAACGCAGGTGTTGCCAGATACGATAATGGATCATGGAGCATCCTTACGCCAGCGACCTCCGGACTTCCTGATCCCTATGTTTATGCAATTGCTAACGCTGACGGAGTGACATGGTTCGGGACAAGGAGTTACGGAACAGCCGGTTATGATGGAAGCACCTGGGACTATCTCGAGACAGCAAACGAACCGCATACTAACTATTTTACATCGATAGAGTACGGCGATGTAGGCACTTCAGATGTCTGTCTCTACTTCGGAACAGATCACAGCGGTATCGCATTATTCGATGGAAGCACCTGGTCATGCTATACATCCGAGAACAGTGGTCTTATAGATAATAATATCAACGATGTGCATATTGCGGATAACGTACTGTGGGCGGGTTCTCAGTTTATGGGAGTATGGAAGTACGACGGAACAACCTGGACGAACTACAATACCGGTAATTCCGATCTTCTCGGAGACATTATCCTGTCTGTTTCATCCGACAGCCAGGGGGATCTCTGGTTCGGAACGTCAGGTTGGAGTGGTCCGGGTGGGCAGGACGGTGCCCTTTCCAGATTCGACGGATCTACATGGACCAATTACTATCTCAACAACAGCGGTCTTATTGACGACGATGGCCTGCAGGTCTTTGTGGACAATGCAGATACTGTCTGGATTGGAACCGAAGAGGGTATAAGCAAATTCTACGGATCTACATGGACTGATTATCATACCGGAAACAGCGGTCTTATAGAGAACCATGTACAGGCCATAGCTTTTGATGAATTAAGTGGTAAATGGATTGCGACAATGGGCGGCGTAAGCCATTTCTCCGGAGGAACATGGACGAGCTATACAACAGCCGACGGCCTACCGAATAACCACGCTACTGATATCTGTGTTTCCGATTCTGGGATTGTCTGGGTTTCAACGATTGATGGAATTGCCAGTTTCGAAGATGGAGTAGGATGGACTTCCTGCACCCAGACAGAAGGTCTAGCGGACAACGAAGTTAACGCAGTTGGCATGGGTAATGGTGAAGTTGTCTGGTTCGGAACGGATGACAGCGGATTATCCTCTTATGATCCCGTTGTTACCGGAGTAGCTTCACGCAACAGTGCTGATATTGGAAATGTTCTTCAATGCGTTGCCTCACCAAATCCATTCTACTCGTCAGTACTTTTACAGTATACCGTACCTGTAGAAAACAATGTCAACATCCTGATTTTTGATATGTCAGGGCGCATTATAAGAACTCTCGTAGACGGGAATCTTTCCGCGCAACAGCATTCGGTGATCTGGGACGGTGAAGACAGTAGAGGTGTACCGGTCTCCAGGGGAATGTACATATACCGTGTTGAATGCGGTTCCTCAATCGCGACAGGTAAACTGATCCTCCTGAATTGATTCTTCTGATTATCCGGGCAGGACTGGAGTTCCTGCCCGGATAGAGCGGGAATACCGGGTTCTGTAGATCCCCCATACGATCCTGAGACTTTGGAAATGGTGTGTGAACCCGATGCGGATTACATACCATGGCAGGACGGTGTGCCTGAAATAGAGGTTGGATGAGCTTTTCACCGATCAGGTTTCTTGAGTGATGTATGTCCTGTTGCTGGGTTCTGAGAGCCAATCTGCTGCTTTTTCTGTTGATATGGGGTGGTTTTGGTAAGTATGGTCAGTTCCAGGCAGGAATCGGAGGTTTATTGGAGCGAATGGGCTGCTTTGTGAGCAGGTCATGGGATTACGGAAATTCCACTTTCCTATTATTAATCGT
>JAUVUL010000111.1 GCA_030600975.1 Candidatus Aegiribacteria sp. | reverse complement strand
CCTCGGAAAGAAGCGCTCCTTCATCCTGGAGATCGTCCAGTCTCTCCTTCAGGACCGCGGATTCATCCTCCAGTTCGCGGATCGTGCCATAGGTTATTTCCGCTACCTTCTCAAAGTCGCCCTGACGCTCGGCTATCTTGGCCTGTCCACGGAAATCTTCAATTTTCCTGGCAGTGTCACGGATATTATCGATCAGATCCTTTTCATTCTTCCACCGGAGTTCAAGGGCTGTTCTATCCTCCTCCAGTTCTGCCAGTTCCTTCTCGATTATTTCAAGCTCAGACTGACAGTCGACCTCATCTTCTCTACGCAATCCTTCCCGCTCTATCTCCAGCCTCATTATCCTGCGTCTGATCTCATCTATCGATTCGGGCATGCTGTCGATCTCCATACGGAGCCCGCTTGCGGCCTCGTCTACAAGATCTATCGCTTTATCGGGCAGGAATCTGTCTGTGATGTAACGATTTGAAAGTGTTGCGGCAGCAATGAGGGCAGCGTCCTGGATAATAATCCCGTGGTGACTCTCGTACCTGTCACGAAGCCCCCTTAGGATACTTATCGTATCCTCCACGGACGGGGCTTTGACCATAACGGGCTGGAAGCGTCTTTCCAGTGCGGCATCCTTTTCAATGTGCTTCCTGTATTCATCCAATGTCGTGGCACCTATGCAGTGCAGTTCTCCCCGCGCAAGTGCGGGCTTAAGCATGTTAGCTGCATCCACCGCGCCTTCAGCGGCACCTGCACCAACAAGTGTATGCATCTCATCTATGAAAAGGATGATTTTTCCCTCAGCATCGGCTATCTCCTTCAGGACAGTCTTCAACCTCTCCTCGAATTCTCCCCTGAATTTCGCCCCCGCTACCAGGGCTCCCATATCCAATGCCAGCACACTCTTATTCCTGAGCGTTTCAGGGATATCACCCTCCGTTATCCGTTTTGCGAGTCCCTCAACAATTGCTGTTTTACCTACTCCGGGCTCCCCGATAAGAACGGGATTGTTCTTTCTTCTCCGGCCCAGGACCTGCATTATCCTTCTTATCTCGTCATCCCTGCCTATGACAGGATCCAGCTTCTCCTGGCGCGCCATTGTTGTAAGATCCCTGGTGTATTTCTCCAGGGCTTTGTAACTGTCTTCGGCTGATTCAGAACTGATCCTGGAAGACCCTCTTACGGAAGCCATAGCCTCCAGGAAAGCCTTTTCAGTGACTCCCTTTGAATGGAGTATATCCGCGACCCTTCCTCCGGAACCAAGCAACCCCAGGAAAAGGTGTTCCCTGGCTACGTATTCGTCCTTCATTTTCGCGGCGATCTTTTCCGCCGTACCCAGTATCCTTGCCAGATTTGCGGACATCCTTGGTTCGGAACCACCCTGGGTTCTGGGCAGTGAACTCAGCACTCCTGTAATCTCATCTCTAATCGCCTGCCGGTTCAGTTCAAGGCTGTCCAGGACTCCGCTTATTACACTGTCCTGGTCATCAAGCAGCGCTGCTGCGAGATGAACGGGAGTTATCTCCGGATTACCGGCGTCAATCGCCATTCGGCTGGCTTCCTGAATAGCTTCCTTTGATTTAATCGTTAATTTCTCGAAGTTCATTAATTACCTCCTGCCGCTACAATAGAAGCATATATCCTGCCAGGCAACCTTTGAACCTTTGGGGACGCCTTTGGGGCCGGGGCTAACATCTAAACGTTCTGGGGGGGTCGGGCCTAACATTTAAACATTTGTTACTGCTGTAACAATTAGAATGTTTAAATGTTAGGCCCGACCCCCCGCCCTTGAAATGTTTAGATGTTAGCCCCGACCCCTAATGCAGCTTTACTGTATTAACATCAGGTTGTAGTTTCACCTAACCGGAAAGATGAATCATTCACCTGTAATAGGGAGTATATACATGGTAAATACTGGAGTTATCGGACTTGGTTACTGGGGTCCCAACCTGCTGAGGAACATTTATGCCAATAAGCGCAGCGCGGAATTAGTAATGTGCGATTCGGATCCTGCCCGCCTCGAGAAAATGAAATTAAGATACCCTGATGTGAGTTACACGTCTGATTACCGGGATCTTTTCAATGACAGCAGTATTAATGCCGTTGTAATTGCAACGGATGTCTCCTCACACTATCCACTCGCTAAGGAAGCTCTGCTCGCTGGAAAGCATGTATTCGTTGAAAAGCCCTTCGCCGCCAGTATCGCGGAGGCTGAGGAACTTGTCGACCTCGGCAAGAGCAAGGGTCTGGTTACGATGGTGGGACATACGTTCATGTTTTCACCTCCTGTTATCAAGACAAAGGAGATAATCGACAGCGGTGAACTGGGCGACATTCACTTCATCACATCCAGCCGGGTGAACCTGGGGCTTCACCAGTCAGATGTTTCAGTGATCTGGGATCTAGCCCCGCATGATTTTTCAATGCTGTTCTACTGGCTCGGGGAGGAACCTTCCAGAGTGAGTGCCTTCGGCCATGCCTACGTTCTTGATGGGATACCGGATGTGGCTTTCATCAACCTCGCTTTCCCGAGTGGTGCTATCAGTAACGTGCAGGTCGCCTGGCTTGCACCCTCAAAACTCAGGAGAACGGTAATCGTCGGAAGCAGGAAAATGCTTGTCTACGATGATACCGAACCCATTGAGAAGATAAAGGTTTACGACAAGGGTGTTGATGTTATCGAACCTGAAAGTTTCGGCGAATACCAGCTCACCTATAGAACAGGAGATATCATTTCACCAAAGCTGCCTGCAGGTGAACCCCTGGCGGCGGAAATGGAGGAATTCCTGAGCTGCATAGAAACCGGAAACAACCCTAAATCATCCGGCGCGGAAGGCCTTGCTGTTGTGAGAGCTCTTGAACTGGCCGATGCCAGCCTCAGGAATGCGGACTAGAGGGGGGAACTGCTGTCCATGGATTCTTCAGTACAGCTGAGTACGGAGGAACTCTATATAACCGGGAAATCGAATGAACCTCTTGAACTGGCAGTTCTTGCCGGATCAATGATAGTCCTCCTTGGTGACGAGAAAACCATCGCTCCGGACCTTGCCCTTATTCTCGCCGGGAGAAAACCTCCGGCTTCCGGGAGGATTCATCTCGGAGATGATAACCAGGACATTAAAAGCCATAATGCAAGGGGGAGAGTTGAATACGTTTCTTGCGGCTTCTCCTGTCCTGAGGGAATGACTGTATCAGAATATCTCTCCCTCGCAGCTGCAGCGGCTGGCTACGGCAGAAAAGACACCGGGGAGATTCTGTCCCAGCTGTATCGCTGGTGTTCGCTTGAAAGTTACATGGACGAAGAGGTGAATGAGCTTTCACCTGACAACCGGTATCTTGCCGCCTTTGCTGCTGCATGCCTGCCGATTCCCGATGTTTTTGTACTGCAGGGACCTTTTCCGGATAGACTGCATCCCCTCCTCGAAGATCTGTGTCAGGGAGGATGCGCAGTCATCGCATCCCTTCCCGAAATACAGTACATACCTCAGACGACTGAAAGAATCGCTGTCTGCGACTCAGATGATGTAAGGCAGATCGTAAGGCTTCAGGAACTGTCGGATGCCTGTTCTATTCTTATGCGGCTCCGGGTCAGATTTTTTCCTGTCCTGCCCAGAGCCGTAATGGAAAGCCTGCCTGGAGCGAAGGATATATTGGCGATACAAGGAGGATACGAATTTCACCACCCTGGACTCTCTGCTGCCGTAACAAACCTGGTCAACCTTGCCAGGGCCAATTCAAGACAGATAGCCGGTCTTGAGGTAAAACCACCATCGAACTCTGAATTGGTGGGATATTTCACTGCTGATGATGAACCTGGAGAGGCGGATCTTTTTTGCGCAGAAGAGCTGGATATCTGAGAATATGGGTCGTTGTATTCCGGTACATGTCGGAATGGGCTCTGCAGCGACAGGTTTTCCTATGGATTCTACTGGCAGCTCCCATAATAGCATGGATACTTCCCGGACAGACTGCCGTCCCGTTTCTGCCACTGGCGATATCCTGCATTACATACTGCGGACCTGCCGCATTCCTTGCAGGATGGCGCTGCTCGAAGGCTAGAAATAATCTTTCGGACATCCTTTTTCAGACAAAAGCCGGGAAGTACTCATTAATACTTCCGGAGATTCTCCTTCCCATTATGGCGGGCGTGCTACCAGCACTGGGGCTGGCTGCCCTCTGGACAGCAGGGAGGGGCGGTTTCCCCTGGCAGCTGTGGGTAGTTATCCCCTTTGCTTCAATGACCGCTGTTTCAGTGACGGTTCTACTGGAGAAATACCTGAACCAGACGGGATATATTCTTAACCTTCTGGCTTTCATGGCCCAGGCATCCGCCGCGTTATGGGTACTCTCCCCTGTTTTCCAGCTCATGATCCCCCACGGATACGTTCTGTGGACCCTGAGATGGATCGATGGCAGCGGGGCAGCCTTTCATGGAGATATTTACGCATTCTTCGCTGTACTTCAGGGAATCGGACTGATACTCCTCACAGTTAAGGTACTTTCAGATTCCGGAAAGAACAATTTAGATTAACGGCCGTTTTCCCTACCGGGTGATGACAAACCCTGCCGGTTAAACCCACCATTCCGATCTTCTATCGGAGGTCCGAATCCGAATAGCAATAATCAAAAAGGGACGGAGGTAATTAAGATTTCTAATTACCTCCGTCCCTATTAGTACCCCGTGGTGGACACTCTTAGAACTTTGGTACCCGTGGTTGACTCAACAGGAAATATTTATGTATAGGTATTCAGGGAGACAAACATGACTGTTGACTGGAATTGGTTCTTTAGTGCGTATGCTCAATGTGGTGCTGCTCTGATAGGAATAGTCGGAGCATTCGTTATATCACGGCTAATCGGAGAAACAGAACGAATTGATATTCTTAGAATTGATGTCATGATGTTGAATGCAATTAAGAATGACATTCGCAGAAGAATACAAGCTCGGCGTTTCGATTGGCATGATAGAATGATTATTAATTACTCATACGACCTTAAAACGTCAATACGAGATCACGAGTTCAATGATCTCAATGATGACGAGAAATTAGGGAAACTTTTTTCGATTGAGCCCCTTCTGTTTGGAGTAGATAAATGTCTCGAATATCTAAACGTGCGAATCAAGTCAATAACACCTCATATTATCGGTACTGTATTTCCCCCAGAAGGCATTTGGAAAGAACTAGAGGAGGAGAGAGAGAACATTTGTCTACTGGAACTTGAAGCAAAACACCTAATTGATAAACTTAAAATAAAATCAGTCGAAGTTAAGGCAAAGAGTGGAGCCCTAAAATCCATAAGATTCATTATAATTTCATTGATGCTTATGACTCTAGGTCTTGTTGTTTACCCATTGTGTTACGTTCCTACCTCCCAAAGTATTGAAGTTGCAACTCATGAACCCGATCTTTCTTATTATGAAGATTTGCATAATCGAAAAGAGCAATTGCTTTGGTATCTCGGCATATCAATGATGTTATTCTTCGGGATTTTTCTTGTTTTGATATCTATCAGATTGAAGTCTCTTAAGACAATAGAGCCATTTATTGAGCCTAGTTCCCTAGATATTCAAAACTACTCGAAATACTTTTTACACTCTAACTGAGGCATTAAGAACTTCTACAGCAATATTTTATTTATAAGTTCGGAATGTATCATGTTTAATCTGAAATGTAGAATACGTTCTGAAATTGTACCCCAGACGGGATTCGAACTCTGAGAATTACGTGTTGAATCGGACTGATACTCCTCACAGTTAAAATACTCTCAGATTCCGGAAAGAACAATTCAGATTAACACCGTCTTTCCTACCGGGTGATGACAAACCCTGCAGTGTGATCTAATGACCCTATTTTACCTGTATCTCAAAATCACTATGGTCGGACAATCAACTGACTGATGGGATTGGAATCCTGCAATGGTGTGGTCTTTTGCTCTCAGGAACCGCTGGAATTCATAGCATATCTTTCTGTTCATGTTCGTCATAGTAAGTGTTGACAGTTCATTTATAACTTAATAGTTTTGTTATGTAACTAAATACATATGTTACATAACTGATTTACCAGGTTCTTGAAGGAGCAGTTATATGATTGAGAAATACGATCTCAGCTTCCTCTACACTCTCTTTGGCGAGACAGTGTCCAGAACTCTCCTGTACATTTCAAGATTCGGTGATTCATATCCTACGGAGGTCGCAAATAACTTCTCAATGAACCAGCGAAGGGTTCAGTATCGGATGGAAAAACTCGAAAACGCCGGGATACTGAAGAGCAGGCTCGTTGGCAGGACCAGGCTGTACAGGATTAATCCCCGGTACGTTCTGAAAAATGAACTGCTAGATTTACTACAGAAAGCACTTAAGTACCTTCCGGAAGAAGAAATAGAAGCCAACTATACGGAAAGGAGAAGACCACGTACGAAAGGAAAAGCACTGAAAAGATATCACGGGAAT
>JAUVUL010000181.1 GCA_030600975.1 Candidatus Aegiribacteria sp. | reverse complement strand
TGCTGGTGGATACAAGGCTTGCGATTGCAGACTCCGCAGGCGTACTTCTACAGTACGTCGAGGACGGATGCATGAGCATAACGCAGTAGACGCCTGCATATACGGCGTTGCAGCAGAATGCTGGTGATTTATGCGGGCTAGCAGTTTAAATGCCTGGTTGGCTCCTGCTGCATGTTTCAGGACGAGTGTAACGAGGGCATTTTGCGATTTTATATCACAGTGTTATTTATCATCACTTTTCTCAGGTATCAGAAGTAATAGAAATGGAAGCGGGAAGATAAAATATGATATATCAAAACCGCCCTGATAGATAACGTGGAAGAAACCTTCCTCCCCTATCTCAAGAAGAAATGCCGTCAATATGACAGTAAAATTCGCAAACATGCAAATGACATACAGATCCCTTAATGACCCTGCTTTTGCAGACCAGACAGCCTGTACAACTAAAATGATGGCGAAAATCCATAAGGGGATATATCTCCCCTGAACGGAAAACGATCCGAATTCAATAAATTTCGCAGGATTCCATAGATAAAAAGGTAGAACTGTCAGCAGGAAAACCAGGACGCCGGTACCGGCGAAACATAATCCACTCTTGATATCGTTCTTGAACCGGTAGATAAAATATGGCAGCAGAATGAGTAAAATTATCCCTCGTGTTGAAAGTATCAAACCGGCACATGCACCTGCCGTAATTATTCGCATGTACCCACGTTCACCAGATTTGTTCTGATAAAGTTCAACCATGGCAAGTGCGATTACGATATTGCTGAACAGATCGCTCCGGACAATGATTTCAAACAGAAATATCGGTGATGTAATGAGCAGAAGCAGGATTATGTACTTATTTTCATTATCGGGATACTTTCGATACACAAGCCAGCCGAACAGGATAAAACTGAATATCTGCATGTATCCTACATCACCCAGTAGATAAAACGGAAATGCCAGAATAAACAGACCCGGGAATCCACTCGGGAGAATCTCTGTCCCGTAAGGATATACTCCGTGAAGCACATTACCGATCCATTCGTTCAGTGCTGCATACCGAGTAACCAGAATCGTATCTGGATCGATGATAAGCAGGGTCATAATAAACATTGTACTGAAGACACCAATGATCCACCAGTATGTTTTCGCTGATAATTTTCTAAGAATATTCAAGGCAGTTGTTGAATATAGGCACGTTATACCAGTAGTCAGAAGAAGCAGATAAAGAAAAGCAGCCTGACTGTTATGCTCCGTTATACGTAAACTGTATTTAAACACAAACAGCGCATTGATAGCAGAGTATATAACCAATAGTACTATTTTAAACATGCTACTTACCAGATACCCATTTTTCTTGATGCTGAATTAACTCGTCATTCAGTACTGAATTGTTTTTATTTTAATCAACTTAATATATGTTGTCCGGCTACAGGAAAGTATGCGCCTTATCGGACTCATACTTATATAAACCCTCAGAAAGAACATCGTTCTTCAGGCTCTCCGAATAACGGAATCGCGGCGAATGACTTTATTCCTTCAGTGAAGCACGGTGAACCTTGTGCAGAATCTGGTGGTTCCTCCTGCAGGAATGAGCTCGACCAGATATATTCCCGGACTGTATGTAGAAACATCAAGCAGGATCTCCTCTGAGTTGCAGATCATCTCATCAATTATTCTACCGGAAATATCCCAGATCCTGAGTAGCCCTTCTTCCATATTCCCTGTATGGAATATGGCTGTTTCTAAACAGGGATTGGTCACAACGGATATATACACTGATTGCGATAAAGGGTTTTCATCTTCCGAAACTGATACAAATGCCATCGATGGTACCAGAGTAGGGTCTCCAATCAGGGTCATTCCCAGATGCCATGATTTCTCGTGTCCTGTAAATCCATTAGAGGTTATATAACTCCACCAATCTCTGAATCCTTCGCCAATTGATCCGTCGTTACCCATGGGTTCATAGAAATAAGCGAACCGAAGCATGGCGCCGGATTTAGTACTTCCCACAGCAGCAAGGCCATTGGTGTTCAGAAAAACATATGTTCCACCCATATAATCGCTGGTAGTAAATCTACAATTGGAACATGCAAACAGGTTATAGAAGTGAGCGGGTGGTTGTATTGCAGCAACTTCATAATTGTACGTTGGATACATTCCTGGATACCAGAGGTGATAAGAAGGGCATGAATGAACAAAAGGACTAATCCAGGAATAACTTGCCGGCAGGCGAACGCTCTCATAATCAGAGTCGGAAGTTAATTCATTATTGTTAACAAGATCTGTATTGGAATACAGCAGCTGCATATCCTGCTGGTAACCTGGACCGTAGAAAGCCCAGTCGTCATCAACATAACAGAGAGCCTGAAGAGGTTCAGTATCACCCTCATCGCGCCAGCTGTGATTCTGATTAAGATATGATGTTATAAGTGATATTTCATCTCCAAGATTGCTTGTAAGAATCCTGCCGATGTAAATCTCAGGATCAAGTTCTCCTGAAAAAGTATCGTATTTCCCGTCCTGACCAGATACTCCCCCGGACGGATATCCGATCCACAAATCCTGCCAGTTTCCGTTCAGATCCATAAAATAGTAGTCGGATGGGAACTCTTCACTCGAATCTATGAACTCATTGTCTATCATCAACCAGGCAACCGGAAGGTCTCCAACTAGAACAGCACCCTCCAGGCCATTCCCATAGCAGAGTATGAGGTAATCTTTCAATTCCTCCGGAGTGCTGTAGGTGATTTCCACGACTTCCACGGTAAGCCCATTGCAGCTTATATCTGCAGCCCATTGTTCGATCAGAACTGAACCAACAGCAGAAACAAGTCCATTCTCGAAAATCACCAGAAAGCCGGTTTCATCCCGTTCGGAACCGGTTTTCAGAACTGTATTCACAATCAGCGGAACAGGTGTAGATTGTGTCACCTGCCATTCCTCCATTGTTTCAGGAATATATCCTTCCGGATACGTTGTCATAACAACACTGGAATAATCGTAATCAGAACCAGTACTCAGAATTAAAGCAAATAGTAGCATTAACATGAGCCCTCCCTTAATAATGTAGCCTATTCCTGAAATTCAAACTCTTTGATCAGGTCAATACCAAAACTGATTAGTCACTGTCCACATTAGAGTTCCGGATTATGCTCAGATGATTCGAAATGAACCCTAATTTTCTACCTGAACTGATCATACATACAGTACTTCGACACGGTCAATGTCACGAATGACTGATAACTATCCTGAAATGGAAATGCGTACTTGGGTATACAAGCCAACTAAATCAGGAAGAGCCGACTCCTAATCCAATCTCGATCCAGGAAAGATGCGGGTTTTGGGGTTCCCAAGCGGGTTGAATCGCAGTATGGTTCTTGGTAACTCCAGAATCTCAGGATTACCTTTGTAACTGTGTCGATCACATACCACTGGACAACGTAAACGTTAGGTGTGAAAATAGATATGAGTATGCCAGATAAATCCGGGAGGGAATCATCAGAGAAGGATAAGCAAGTTTTATCCAAGCTAGATGATATTGAAGCGGAGATGAGAAGAGTCAATTTTTGGTCTGAAAATCCGCCTGTCTTTACGGTTACTAACTACCTGGAAGCTCCATCTTTCGAGTTGTGGCTTCAATGTGTATTCATTCCTAACGCACGCGAAGCTGCCGAGACAGGTAAATACCCAAAACAAAGCCAGGTTGGACTTATGGCAATGAGGACGTACAACTATCACAGCTTCGTTGAAGAGGCACAACCATTACTACGTTTACTAGATCAATTCGATAAATTAATCACGGGGGAATAACAGAGTCCCGTCGAATAACCTTTCTGAAGAATTTCTTCCAGCTTATTCCAAATATTGCAGGGCCGAAAGTGGGTTCTGTACTCCCGTTTCTATCCACTCATCAACTATCAACGATCTGAATCACTTTCAGAAATAGGTGCGGTCATTTTAAGAAAGTGCATTCATTTGTTCTGTTCATTCATCTGTTTCCAAACGTTTTCCGAGACTCGTAACATCGTCTATCAAAAACCCGAAGCTCTTGTAAAACTCAATCACTTTAGCATTAGTGCTTCGCACTTGGAGGTTGATCTTCGGGCAACCTGCTGCCCGAAGAAGCGTTTCTGCTTTGTCCATCATTTCCGTGGCAAACCCCGTACGCTGATGCTGTGGACGGACAGCAAGATAGTTGATCCAACCACGATGACCGTCGTATCCGGCCATGACGGAAGCAACGATTTTCCCCTCAAGACAGCCGACAAGAAAGAACTCAGCCTGAACCATAAGCTTCCGCTGAATATCGCGATGTGGGTCATTCCATGGGACGACGAGCTCGCATTCAATCCACAACTGGATTACGGCATCCTCGTCGGTTTGCTCAATTGGTCTGATTTCTAGTTTCATAATTTCTCAGCAGAACAATAAAGCTCACCTTCTGGCTATCTTGTAGATCTTCTTCATCACTTCTTGCTTTCCTTACCACAACATCCGATATGAGCTGCCGGTAGCCAAAGCCCGAAAAGGGCGGCGGGTAAAGGTCAGCACAATCGAGTAGTTATCTGCTTATTTTTTATTCTTAAATATTCCACTGTCTTTTACCTTCCTGATAGGATATCCATTCAGATTGTACGGACTCTGCAGCAATATAATATTCTGTTTCATCGCCAAAGGGCTGAGACAATACGACAATTTTATATCCTTTTTCTCCAAATTCTTCTTCATCAAAGCTTATTGCGCGGATATATTGATGGGCATCAGTGTAAGGTGCAAGATGAAAAATAATATATTCGCGCAATACAGAGGGGATATGAAACGCAACAGCTTGTTCGAATTTTAGAACAAAAATTTTATCTTCATTTGATCCGCCATTAAAAGTGAAAGCAATAACCAGTTCTCTATTCTGTGAATCGAATGAGGCTGTGGTAAAATTCTCTGGACGCTCCTCTTTCAATATTTTGTTAACCTGATCTAATCCGCAAATCTCACCAGCATTTTACTGCAGCGACGTATACAGCAGCGTCTACTTCGTTTTACTCGCACATCCGTCCTCGACGTACTGTAGAAGTACGCCTGCGGAGTCTGCACTCGCAAGCCTAGTATCCACAACTGT
>JAUVUL010000271.1 GCA_030600975.1 Candidatus Aegiribacteria sp. | reverse complement strand
CTTGGCAGCTTTCAACCCGAATCCCGCCAGGAACAGAGCGAATACAAGGTACATTAATGCAGGCTGTTCCGAACCGGCTATGATTCCTGTCATGTCGGCCATATTCAGTGTACCTGTACTGCTGTACAGGAATATTACTCCGAGTAGTATCAGAAGTGAAGCTACACCTCCCATTACAGCATACTTGAATGAGGCTTCAAGTTCCCGTTTTTCAGTGCCGAACGCTACCAGTGCGTAGCTTGCCAGAGAAGCTATCTCAACGAAAACAAAGAGATTGAACAAATCACCCGTGATCAATACACCGTTCATCCCGGCAAGCATGAGGAGGAAAAGGGAATAGAACTGCCATTTCTCGGTGTATCTCGTCATGTAATTAACGGAGTATACGGCCACAAGGAATGCAATAAAATTGACTATCATCAGCATGAATACGGTGAGCCCGTCCATTACAAGCTGAATGCCTACTATTCTTCCAAGTACCTCGTGGAATCCGCCCCAGTTGCCGACGTTGCAGATTATCCTCTGACCCACTTCCATCTTCAGGATGAACAGGACGGAAAGGGCGAATGTGCCTGCGGAAGCCATAACCCCAAGAGTGTCGGGAATTCCCTTTATCCTGTTAAGCAGAGCAGTCAGGAAAGCCCCCGCAAGTGGGATCGCTACAAAAAGCGGTACTATGCTTTCACTTATCATCCTCTTAACTCCCGCATCCTTGTTATGTCAAAGGTTCCGTATTTACCGTACAGTCTTATTGCAAGAGCGATAAGGAAAGCTGTGGTGGCAAGCCCTATCACAATTGACGTGAGCACAAGAGCATGTGGAAGCGGATCAACCATCGATTCAGGAAGAATAATCTGTGTTTCGGAGAATATTGGCGATCTTCCTCCGACCTTATAGGCCGCAAGAACAAGAAAAAGGTTCACAGCGTACTCTGCGATCACGACTCCCAGTATGATCTTGATGATATTCCGTTTTGCAAGTATTGCGTAGATACCGATACAGAAGAGTATCATGCAGAGTACATAGGGCATATACGCATCCATCACTTCTTCTCCGATTCAAATTTCTGCAGAACTATTATAGTAAGGAAAATACCGAACAGACCGGCACCTACTTTAAGGCTGATGGCGATGTTCTCGAGAGGTATTATTCCGGCACTTACAAGCTGTCCCGGATCTCCATCCGGATGGAGGAAGTTATCAAAGAACCCTCCATATCTCAGTCCGATAAGAGCCAGAGCAAGGAACATGACAGCCCCCAGAGCCTCAACAACGCCGGTGCTTCCTTTTGAAAAGATCTTCGCCGAAATCTTGCCTCCGAAAGCCAGGTCAAGATTCATGAAAGAGAGCGCTATTATCACCCCTCCTGCGAATCCGCCACCGGGTGTAAGATGTCCGTGCAGAACGATGTAAATTCCGTAGAGGAATATCAGACCAACGGTAAGCCTTGTGACCGTTTTTACAATGACGGTCATTCCGCGATCGTGTTCTTTACTCATTGTTCTCCTGCAAATCTTCCTCTTTTTTCTTCCCAACACTTCGCATTACCGTCAGTACACCAATCACGGCTGTGAAAAGAACCGTGGCCTCTCCAAGGGTGTCATAGGCTCGATAATCGAGAATTATTGAGGACACTACATTCGTAGCCCCTGTTCCTGCAATGGCGTTCAGGGGATAGAACTCTGAAACGGTCATCAGTGGTTCTCCGAATGGAGAAAGGCCGCTGCTGAAGGTTACAAGCGCCGCGATGACGGCAAGTCCAAGGAACAGAATTCCCATGATAGCTCCAAAGGGCCTGGTTCCGCAGGATTTCTGTGCTATCTCCCTATGCAGTGTCGCCCTGATGAGAAGGATTACGGCGGCTATTTCAACAACGATCTGGGTCAGGGCTACATCCGGTGCTTTCAAAAGAAG
Organism: Candidatus Aegiribacteria sp.; assembly: GCA_030600975.1. GTDB lineage: Bacteria > Fermentibacterota > Fermentibacteria > Fermentibacterales > JCC-6 > Aegiribacteria. The sequence goes on along the minus strand of JAUVUL010000271.1, from coordinate 2,019 downwards.
GAAAATGATGGAAAGTCCAAGCCCTACGATACCTACGGCTACAACGGCTGACAGAAGGTTCTTAACCTCTATCGCTATTATCGCTCCAGCGATCATCAGACCCAGAAGAACGTATAATTCAGTCATATTCCTAACCCAATCAGATCAGCACAATGCATAGTACCACAAGCCCAATAATAAACCAGAGGAAATATCTGGACAGTATGCCATTATGCATGAAAGAGAAAATTACACCGAAACCGGCAACAAACTTTCCGGCAACAACGTACAGGTCAAAAAGTTTCTTTTCAGCCCATCGGTAGATACCCTTTAGCAGACCCAGCTCCATGATGGTCTTGTAGAAATCCACACCGGATACCCTCATATCCGGATTCTCTTCCAGGGTTTCACCACCCACAAAGGGTTCCACTACTCTGGCTTTCTTCAAGGTTCCGGCCAGGTATATGAGATAACCGATTACCAGCCCTGCAATAAGCATAAGTGTAGCAGTTCCGGATTGCCAGATACCTGGTGAATCAATCGGACCGCTTACTTCAGGACGAAATAAAGCACCAAACGGAATCTTCCAGGCGAACACTCCAATACTCACACATAGAGCGGACAGGACAACGAGCGGGATCGCAGTTGATAGACCAGTACCCTTCTGTTTCTTGTCTGCAAGAATTTTCTTCACACCTTCGGAAGGCTGTCCAAGGAAAACCGTATGGATAAGTTTCATGAAACTGGCAAGAGTCAGGGCACTGCCCAGCATGGCAGCGATGAGCCAGAGAACCCATAACGAATCACCAGATGTAATAACGCCTTGATAAACAAGCCATTTCGAAGCGAACCCATTCATTGGGGGTACTCCTGAAATCGCCAGTGAAGCAATAAGGAATGTCATAAACACAAGGGGAATCGCTTTAACAAGTCCACCCATTTGTGCAAGATTGCCGGTCCCGGCTTTCCTTTCTGCAGCTCCTCCGGAAAGGAAAAGACATGATTTGTAGATGGCGTGGTTGAACATGTGGAAAAGACCCCCGGCTATGCCGATGGGATTTCCAGTACCTATTCCCAGGACCATGTATCCAACCTGGCTTACCGCATGGTAACCAAGCAGTCTTTTCAAATCGTGCTGAATAAGTGCCATCATAACTGCCGCAACAATAGTTATGCTGCCAATAGCCATTAGTATCGTGTTCATTGTTGGTGTCATCTGGAAAACATCAAGTGTAACCCTTGCGAGTAGATAGATTCCAAGAAGTTTGTCCAGTGAAGCCGGGAGATACGCAGTAACCGGAGTTGGTGCGTTCTCCGCAGTATCGGGAACCCATGTATGGAATGGCATGGCGCCAGCTTTGGCAAATGCCGCCGATGCAAAACATAGGTACGCTATTACCGATGCAGTCCCCGAAAGAGGTATGCCCATTCCGGTAATCGGCATATGAAGAAGACCCTGAAATCCTGAAGAACCTGCGGTGATCTTCCATATCAGAACAATACCGAACAGCATCAGGACATCGGTTGCACCAACAATTATGAGTGCCTTCCTTGCAGTCGCCGGAGTCCCTTCCTTGCGGCCAAAGGCTATCATCAGGTAAAGAAGAAGACCAAGAAATCCCCAGAATATCAGTAGAATCATGAAATTAGCCGCGAACAGCACACCGAGGGTGCTGGCAAATGTTGCAATGGTGTATATGTAATAGCGCCATATGCCCTTGCGCCCTTTCATATGCTTTATGGAATAGATGACGATCAGGATAAAGAAAAGCGCAGCAAATGCCGCACAGAGAAGCGACAAAGGAGTACTGGCGAAAAAGCCGTCCGGGTTCTTAAGGGCGTCTACTATCAGTTTGAAACTCATCTGCCCCCCATCCTCTGTTTTATCTTCTCGGTCTTGGAGCGGCTGAGCCTGATAAGATCCTGTCCGTTGTAGAGCATCCTGCCCTTACCATCCTTTACAGCTATTCTTTCAGTGCAGCAGTAGCACGGATCAATTGCGGCAAGGATAATCGTTGCATCGGATATTGTCTCACCCTG
>JAUVUL010000335.1 GCA_030600975.1 Candidatus Aegiribacteria sp. | reverse complement strand
TGCTGGTGGATACAAGGCTTGCGATTGCAGACTCCGCAGGCGTACTTCTACAGTACGTCGAGGACGGATGCATGAGCATAACGCAGTAGACGCCTGCATATACGGCGTTGCAGCAGAATGCTGGTGATTTATGCGGGCTAGTGTTTCATTTAGTAGATAACCTGCATAAGAGGGTGGTATCAGCGATCCTGAAGTTGCAGCGTCAGTAACAGAGATATTCAAGAATGAATTCCCGATTCATCTGGAAAGCCATGTAACCCTTGAAGAGGACGGGCCTGACGGGATTAGCCAACAGGAAACTGGTTTTCATGCAATTCTGAGATATTCTCCTGATAGCACTCGACTGATGACTGGTGATACCTTTGAATTATGCTTAATATACTTCCAGCTGTATTCTGTTGCCCGAATCACCGTACTTTGGGAGGATATCTGATGGAATCAATGACAGGCTTCGGTCGAGCTGAAACCGCCGGTAACGGTTTTATCCTGACGGTTGAGGCAAAATCGGTTAATCACAGAAGCCTCAGTGTTTCTCTGAGAATGCCCGAGGTTATTTCCTGTATGGAGCCTGAGGTAAGGAAAGTTATCGGCGGCATGTTCGATCGGGGACGCATAAGGCTGGATGCGATTGTTGAACTGAACGGTGATAGCGGTTCCCGCGTAACAATCAGCATGGAAACAGCCAAACAGTATATTACTGCCGGGGAGCTTCTTGCGATTGAACATGACTGCATAAGCAGGATGTCCGCGGGGGAGCTTCTTAATCTCCCTGGAGTTGTGGAAAGAGCTGAACCCTCAATGCTGGATCGCGAGGAACTGACGGAGGCATTCAGATCATCCATTGTCAAGGCACTTGATGAGCTGAGAGCGAATAGACGCAGGGAGGGAACGGAACTTGCGCCTCTTTTCCGGGAAGGATTTTCAAACATTAGTGAATTGACTGCTCCCGTCCTGGCGCAACAGAAGGAAACAGTACATGAAAGGTACAGTCGGCTCAGGAAAAGAGTATCCGATCTTATAGATGATATCAAGCTGGATGATGACCGCTTATTGCAGGAACTGGCCCTTCTGGCAGACAGATCCGATGTAACTGAAGAGGTCCAGAGATTGATGTGCCACCTTGACTATGCCATTGAAATAGTAGATTCTGATAATAGTCCTATCGGGCGGAAGCTGGAGTTTCTTATACAGGAAATGCACCGTGAACTGAATACCATGGGAGCGAAAGTTGACGACCCGGAACAGTCACTCAAGGTTATAGAGATGAAAAATATTCTTTCATCACTGAAGGAACAGGCTGCGAATATTGAATAAATCTCCAGGCCAGCTGATAGTACTTGCAGGACCTTCGGGGGCAGGTAAAACCACCCTTGCTCATCACCTTGTTGAGACATTCAGTACTGCAGCATTCTCCGTTTCAACAACAACAAGGCCGATGCGTGGCTCGGAGATTGAAGGAGTGGATTACTTCTTCGCAGGCAGGGAAGAGTTCCTGAAGAGGATAGAAAACGGGTATTTCCTTGAGCATGCCGAGGTTCACGGGCATCTCTATGGAACCTCCAGAGACTGGGTTATAAAAGAACTTGCCCATGGCGGAAGCGTTATTCTTGATATAGATGTTCAGGGGGCACTTCAGATTAAGGAAGCCTTTCCGGCTTCCATACTCATCTTCATTCTGACCCCTTCTCCCGATGTGCTTTCCAGCAGGCTTAGCTCCAGAAATACCGATGATCCTGATGTTGTTCTGCGAAGGATGGAAGTAGCGGCACGGGAGATCAGCTGGATCGGTTCCTTCGACTACTATATATGCAACAGCCACCTTGAAGATTCCATGAGGCAGGTCGAATCAATATTCTCATGCGAGAGATTGAAAATAGCCAATACCAGCTTCCCTCCCGAAGTAAGAGCCTTTACCCCCGATCGCTTCAGTGGCCGTGAATACTGGAATGGAAAAAGGGTGATAGTTACATCGGGCCCCACAAGGGAGGCATTGGACAGTGTCAGATTTATTTCCAACAGGTCCAGCGGCCTTATGGGATGCAGCATGGCGATGGCTTTCCGCGATGCCGGCGCCGATGTCCTGTTCGTTACAGGTCCGGCCTGCATCTCCCGACCGTCCGGAGTGGACACGATTCCCGTAGAAACAGCTGAGGAAATACTTGAAATCCTTGTCAGAGAAGTTGAAAAGGCTGACCTGTTGGTGATGGCGGCTGCAGTTTCGGATTTCAGACCTTCCGACTTCCACGACGGGAAAACCGAAAGGTCGGGAACCGTTCATTTCGAGTTTGTTGCAACTCCCGATATTCTGGAGGAACTTGACAGAACGATTGATTGCATGTGCCCGGTGATGGCCTTTTCCCTTGAATTCGGACCTGATGGAGGACAACGGGCACTTGGTAAAATGAAGCGCAAGGGAGCAGCTGCCATTTTCTATAATCCTGGTGATGCGGAGGGTTCAGGGATGGAGGCGTCCTCCAACCAGGGAAAACTCTTTTTCACTGACGGCAGTTACGTAGAAGTCAAGCGGTCCTCGAAAAGGTATATTGCAGAGCTTCTGGCAGCTGCCATGGGTAGATATTTAATGAAAGGCAACGAAGGTTAATGACTGAAAAGAGGGATACCTCCGCTCAAACGGGCAGGGATGATCCATTCTGGAATTCGGTGGCAAGTTTCGGTCTGGATGATATTTTTGTACTTCCCGAATGGATATCCGAGTTAAAAGGTGATAAGACCACTTCAGTAATCAGCGAAAGCATTCCTCTCAAACTGGCTGCACTTGTTTCAAGGGTCGGTGACTGCCGGGGTTGCAGACTGTGCGAAGAGAGGAATACGATAGTCTTCGGTGGAGGGAACCCCTCTGCGGGGATAATCTTCATCGGTGAGGGTCCCGGAGCCAACGAGGATATTCAGGGCGAACCATTCGTAGGCCGCGCAGGGAAGCTTCTGGATAGAATTCTGGCTGCCATTGACCTGGACAGGAATTCGGTTTACATCACGAACATCGTGAAGTGCAGGCCACCGGGCAACAGAACACCTTCAAAAGATGAAGTCGCCGCATGCTGGTGGATACTTGAAGAACAGATAAGGATCATGAAGCCAGGTGTCATAGTTTCACTGGGTGCTCCCTCAAGCAGAACGATGACAGGAAGCAGTGAAGGCATAGGTAAACTCAGAAGCTCAATTCACAGGTACGGCGATATTC
>JAUVUL010000319.1 GCA_030600975.1 Candidatus Aegiribacteria sp. | reverse complement strand
TTTCGGCAGTCACCGAACTCAAGGTAACTCCATTCACTGTTGTTATCCTCAAGCTTCTCCGGCCAGAACTTCCTTGGAACGTTCAGGACATAATCCTTGATATCCTGGTACCGCTTCCCCCCGCAGATGTAGCCTATACCGAGGCCCTCATAGAGGTGGAATAACTTCTGGTCGAAGAATCCTCTGTCACATCTGAGAATTATCGGTACTTCGGCGCTGTAGTGCTTCCGGATCTGTCTGACAACACGCTCTATCATCTTATGCACCGTATCCGAGTGGTTGCTGTGTTTGTCTCCTCCACGGAACACCGCATCAATCATAAAACCCATCCAGTTGAGCTGAAGGGGCTGGAAGCCCTTCACCTTCTTGTAGGTGGGTTTTACTCCATGACGCTGCTGTGCGTCATTGTTGTCCATCACCATGGTATCAATACCAAGTATGATGATACTTGGCTTCTCTATCCGAAGCCGCCAGATGAAGAGCTTCTGAAGAAGTTCCCTGAATTTGAAATAATGAAAATGGTAAAACTTCCGGTAAAATCTCTTCACTGAATGGGATGACAGCATGTTCTTTAAAGAACATTCTATCCCTGCTGCATAGCCTTCATCCTTCTTCAGTTCATCAAAGCGTGAAATGTGTCGACTTGTTCCGTCCGCGAGGAAGCAGAATAACTGCTTGAAAATATCAGATATCTTGTTACTCTTCTTATTCTTCCGCAAAGATCCGAACAGCCGCTCAAGGTAAGGATAAATATCCACCTTCTCCAGATATCGCACAAAGGGTGTAAGTCCTGCTCTGCTTGTCAGTGTATCGTTTGTGACTTCGATCCGGTCAATTCTATGGCTTGCGATATTCTGAAATTTTGCGATATTCTTCATGAAGCGCCTTTCATCTTTTGGGTGGTTGTTAGTTGCCATATTTGCTTTTGCTAGAAACAAATATAACAACAGCTTAACCCGTATGAAAGGTGGGGCGCTTCACATTGAATCGCTCAACTTAGGATATTAATAACAACATGATGTTATAACTGAACATCCGGGAAAGGAGGAAGCGCTGATGGGAATATATATGGGTATGTTACTTCTTGCAGGAGCTGCAATAACCTTTTGGAATACTATCCGGTGGAAGAACCTGGTTCGGAAACACGGTTTTGCGATGGTATTTCTATTCCTCATATCCTTCCTGCCGCAGGTTGCTGTGGCCAACAACGAGGTTTTGTTTGTTCCAGCAACGGGTCAGACCTGCTTCGGGGATACGGGAAGTGGATTCATCCCTGGAGATGACCATCTTGAACTTTTCAGACGGTTAGTTACGGGACAAACACCAGATGAAGAAGAATTCATTGATTTCACCTCACAACTGCCGGACCCTGCCAACGACTTTGACATAGCATGGACCTTCCTCTTTTATGATGATTGCGATTTTACGAATAGCTTCAAGCCATTGTCGTATTTCTGCGAGGAGGCTTACTCATCCGAGAACCTCAAAGTGATTATCCTGGAAGATACCGAAACCGGACCTGCGACCCTATGGTATGTTCACGAGAAAAGTTATCCCGTCTTCCTGGAGGACTGGGGGGAAGTAAACATGGGGGATTGGGCAACACTCTACGACTTCATTTTATGGGGCAAGGCGAACTATCCGGCCGACAGATACATACTAACCCTGTACGACCACGGGGGAGGATGGATGGGAGCATGTATCGACGTTACCAGCGGTGATTATCTCAACATGGATGAGATCGGTAACGCTATCGACGAAGCCGGTGGGGTGGATATAATCGCCTTTACCGCTCCTTGTATTATGGGTGCCCTGGAATCAGCTTACGAACTCCGGGATTGTGTGGATGTCTACATAGGAAGCGAGAATGTAAGCGGGTTCATCTACTGGATGGGTATAATCGATGATATCTGCGATATACTCAACGATTCATCAGCACTCTCCAACTCGGAGATAGGCAGCTTGATTATCGACCTCGTTGAATACAACAACAATACAAGTCCATACGCTGAGTGGATGACAATGAGCGCTGTTGACCAGACCAGGATCCAGGATTTTACCGAACCTCTGGACGAGCTCGTAGTGTACATGATTGAGAACATGGACGAACTTGGCCCGAATATTCAGACAGCCCGTCAAAATGCCTGGTGTATGGGAATGGGCACTAGCTCTTTTCCAGAAATAGATCTGTACGACTACCTTCTACTGTGCAGCGAAATAGTAACTGATCCCTTCATGCTCGATAAGCTACTGGAGATCAGGCAGAACTTTACCCCTGCTATAATCAACAATTGCCACGGAAGCAGCGAGGAAAGGGCTCACGGTCTGAGTATATACTTCCCGCCCACTGAAGGGTCTTTCAATATCCAATACGGAAACGCTGATCTGGACTTTGCCGACTACACTCAGTGGAACGAATTCCTTGAGGCCTACTACGACTGGCAGCAGACCGGTATCGCAGGCGGTACTGCAGTTAGCAATCCGGGTATTTCCGTGAATCCCAACCCTTTTAGTAACGCAACTCGGGTAACATACACATGCCCGTCCTCTGAAAATATCGATCTAGCCGTATTCGATATCTCCGGTCGCGCTGTCCGCACCCTCACTTATGGAATGGTGGAAGGTGGAACCCACAGCATCAGTTGGGATGGGAGAAATCATCTGGGAAGTCTGGTTCCAACAGGTGTATACATATGTGTTCTCAAGACTGAGAATGGCTCCATTGCCAGTGCTATGGTAATCCTGGTGCGATAAAACAAAGTTGCCCGCTTGTGGAAGATCTGGAACCTCTGCTGGAGGATATGATTGTTTTTGCTGAAGGCATCGATGCCATCGTTTAGCAATAGGACAAAGGATTTTCCGCAATCCCATGACCTGCTCACGAAGCAGCCCATTCGCTCCATGAGGGAGATGACCTTCATCTGTCCTCCGCACTTCGGGCACTTCAGGGCGTCAATATCCCAGACTTTCTTCAGAAGCACAGCCCACAGCTGTCTTCTCTGTCTGGAACATGGGGAAGGGTCTTTTATGAAAAGGCGGAATTCTCTTCGGCTAGTACTGTCGGTGAAATACCCTGGCGACGCTCACGGCCACGCCACGCCTGGCTGTTCGCTCCATAGTATATGATTTGCTTTACGCCCTTTTTGGGGATGTGTGATGTTATCCGCTCGATCCACTCCAGGGGATCCTTGACCTCGAAGTTCCTGGCAAGAGTGGGATGAAAGTGTTCACCTTTGTAGACCACGGTCCTTGAGTTCTCGTTGAAGCTCATCCTCTCAAGGGAAAAAGGTGCCCTTGAGATGTATTCGCTCAGGGTCTTGCGACCGTTATCATCGCATGCTTCAATGGGCTTGCCGCAGTGAACGCTGAATCCGCTGTGCTTCCAGGAACGCATGTTC
>JAUVUL010000140.1 GCA_030600975.1 Candidatus Aegiribacteria sp. | reverse complement strand
TACTGAAGGTGATCTGGAACTTGCGATAGACATACTTGATCCGGAGGGAACGGTTCTGTTCTCGAGTAGAACCACTCCTGACGACCAGCGAACAGGGACAGAAGCAGCCTACTGGGACTGCTGGGATGAGGGAAGCTATATCGCCAGGGCGGTTCCTCTGATGCCCGGAGAGACAGGCGATTACATTCTTCTGCTGGATGAAATTCCAGGCTGGCATGCAGCAAAATCACTCAGCCAATTCCCCACTCAGGAAGGGAAAGTGGATTATCCGGGGGATGTTGACTATTTCTTATTCAGGAGAATCTACGAAGAACGGGTTTATGAGATAACAGTCGAAGGCAATAATCATACGGTTCTTTTCTGGGTCAATACCGATGATGCCCAGCCGGAGGCACTGGTTGAAGGCCGTGAGATCTCAATCCTGGAGAATTACCCCGGAGGAGATCTGACAGAAGATGATTCCTATTACGGTGTCAGCGGTCCGACAGGTTGTTATTACGTCGAAGGGTCGGTTTCGAAGGATGGTGGAGTAAGCACCTGGGTCATTGTAGGAGTTGTCGGTGGAATCGTATGTCTCCTTCTTTGTATACATCTTGCACAGGAAGCTGACGATAGCTGCAATTCCTGTTCGGGAATATTCGAAGATGATTATGATTATAGCGGGTGCTGGGGAGGAGGTGGAAACTGATTAATCATTTCCATTTACTCTTAAAAAGTGTCGCATATAAAACCGGTGGTGACATCAGACCTCGTAGTAGATGATCCGCTTTGCTCCCTTGCAGGGGATATGAGCCGTAAAGCCCGTGTTATATGAAGTGCGAGCATTTTTCTCTCATACAGAGGTTCTATTCCATCCTTGCCTTCGAATAGTATTTTCTGGTAGCTCGGCAATATTCCTTCTCTGCTTTCCGTGCTTGTGTTTTTATCCATTCCTCTAAGCCAAGTTTATTAAATCTCTTGTACTCTTTAGTAATTTCAGGATGCCTTTTCAAGAACTGAGAGAAATGCTTGCAGGGATAATCGCTACATTGAAAGCAAATTTCAACTCCTTGATCTTCAGCACATTTCTTGATTTCGCAACCCGGAACTCCACCCCCATCCTTACAAGGTTCCTGACAATAGCATCCGCTATTTTCCTTTGTAAAATATGACAGGCCTTTCTGGAATTCCATGAAGTTAAAATCTATGCCACCAAATTCTGGAACCCACACAGGATATCCATGGGCTTCTATCAGCTCTTTAAGATCATCCGCAACCTTTGCTATTATCCTTCCTTTGTACATACCGCATCCACCACAGTAGATACCACAATAACCGATCAACTTCTTTGCTTCAAGAAAGCTAATCATTTCTTGCCTCCTTTATTGGAGTATTTCATATAACCTAGTCAGGCAACGTTGCATCTCTACTTTGCCTCCAATATCTTTTTTAATGTCTCACGAATCTCTTCTTTTTCTGCGGGGCCGGGGTGACCGAACATAGGTTTACCATTAAAAAATATCGTTGACCAGGATGTGAAGGGATCGATCCCGTATTTCATCAATATCTCTCGATCATCGGTGCAGATTTCATTTACTACTACCATATCACCAAATTCCGCAGCCACATCTTTTACATTAAGAAGCTGACCTGGCCCCAAACCCGGACAGATTGAAGACCAGAAAACATCTATTGCAAGTTTATCAGGTATTGGTTGATACTGATACTTTTTTTCATAATGTAGTGGAGAGGGAAGTTCTACAGGTTCGAATTTTCTAATGAGCATTTTTAAACCTTTATTCTCGAACTCCTCAAAACCGAATCTTGCAAAGAAACCTCTCATATCTTCTGTGTAGGCAAAACCAAAAGGGGTTATAATGCCCTTGCATCTGCTTTTCACGTCTTCTATCATCGCTTGAACCAGAGCACTGCCGCATCTGGGAATTCGTTCTTTATAAGGTTCTCCCCAAGGTGGAGTATGTGGGGCAACCATACAGTTAATAAGGTAAAGAGATTTTCCTTTATAGAGATTTGCGAGTTCAATCGGCATATACTCAATAAAACCAACAGCTTCTTCTCCTTCGTAAGCGATTTTAGCAGAAAGCCCTTTGGGTATCATCTTTTTGAGCCATTCCACTTTAATTTCCGCTGCACGGAGTCTATTGTGTTCCTGTTCTGTGAGATTTGACGTTCTCGACAGATCCCCTTCACCACAGCAGGCCTCTGCTATCATAGTATCTCCGCTAAGATTTTTTATCTCCATCATATACTCCTTATCAGTCAATCACCGATGAAAAATCCCTCCCGGTTTGGAATATGGTTAATCCTTAGCTTTCTCCACAATTCCGAAATGCTTATCCAGACAGAAAGCCAGGCCGAATTTCCAGTATCATGTCAAGTGCCAAAGGGCGAGCAAGATACGTCAGAAGCTGCCGCAGGATTCTGCGGTTACTCAGGGAATGAGACCTCCGAAAGAAGCTTCAGAGCAGGCTCTAATTCTTCATCGGAAAGACAGCCGAAACTGATACGAAGGTGCCCTTCTCCGGATTCACCGAAAGCGGAACCCGGAATTGTACCGATGCCGTATTCACCAAGCAGGTACATCGCTGCGTTCTGAGCTTCCATATTGCCCTCATAGGCCGCAAGCGTGAAGAAGGCGCCTCCGGCTTCCCGCCAGGAGAGGGAACTGCTGCCTTTGAGTGCATTCCTGCACAATTCCAGCCGTTTCGAAACTCCCTCTGACATCTCCTTGATCCATTCCTCTTCCTTCAGAGCTTCAACTAGAAGATACTGGGAGGGAGAAGGCGGGCAGATAACAACGGAATCCTGCACTTTTATCGCCTGTTCCAGCAGATCCTCGGAACCGAACAGATAGCCCAGCCTCCAGCCCGGAATACCAAGGCTTTTGGAGAAACTGCCCAGGGTCAGAACATGCCTCTGGTGCTCATCCTTCCATGGATGCCAGGTATCACCGGTATATACGAATCTTTCGTAGGTTTCATCGATGATGAGAAAAGTACCGCTTTCTGCAGTCATATCAACAATTCGCATCATCACTGTGTCCGGTATTACTTTACCAGTTGGGTTCCCGGGATTAACTATAACCAGTACCGATACTTCCGGAAGCACCCTGTTCAACTCATCCAGGGGTACTGTCCACCCTCCGTTGTCTTCGATCATTGGTATTGAACGTAAACCGAGATCACTGAACCTGATCGCGAACACATGATCGAAATAGTAAGGTTCTATAACCGCTACACTTTCTCCCGGATTGGTAACTGCAAGCAGTGCGCTCAAGAAGGCCTGGCTTGCTCCGCATGTCAGGTGGATCTCATAGAGGGGATCAAGATCGATTCCCCTCCTTTTCCTGAAATCTTCCGTAACAGCCTTTCTGGCCCACGGAAACCCCGGATCAGGGCTGTACCTGTGGATGAAGGGTTCCTTAAGTTTAGCCGTAAAGCTATCCAGAACGCTGGATGGAGGTGAATACCATGGAGCCGCCTGAGCCATGCTGTAGATTCTTCTTCCAGACGACGAAAGTTCAGATATCCTGCCCATGATTTCTGCTATGGGAGGCATTCTTATCGCCCTCATTCTCGCAGACGGGTAGAAGCTGTTCATGCATGCACCTTTCCTTTGATATATTGCAGCTATGATAGAACTATAAATGAGTAACACTGTAGAAAAAACCACTGGAGTTCGTTTGAGAATTCTTGTAACAATCAACTGCCATGGTGTTGACGCTTCAGCAGCAGGCGGAATTACCCTTGCCAGGATGATGGCCGAGACGGGACATACTGTTACCGTCCAGGCCGCCCCTGACGGCCCAGTTGCCAAGGCTGCATCGGCACAAGGTCTGGAATGTACCGGTCTTAACCTTCAGAAATCAGCCTTTGTTACCGGCCTTTTGCCCTTCAGGAAGCTTATCAGGGGTTTTGCGCCGGATGTGATCATAACAACCCGGGCTGACGGTCAAACGGCTTCCGCCATGGTTGCCGGTGACGTTCCAACGGTCAGGATAAGGTGCGATATAAGGAAACCCCGTTCAGGGAGATTCTGGAAACAGGTGGACAGAAGAACTGACCTCGTCGTATTTCCCTCCTCTTTCATGATAGCTAGAGGCTATACAGGCGAGAGAGAGGGGGCTATTGCAGTAATACCTCATCCTGTAGATACCGATCTCTATACATCCAGGGAGGAGAGAGAAGTATTTGAACCTCTTCTTGTTTCCATCGGGCGGCTCAGCCCCATGAAGGGGCACAGGACACTGATCAGAACCCTGGTACTGTTGCCGGAAGAAGTTAAAGCGGTAGTTGCCGGGTCACCAAGTCAGCAGTCGATTGATGAGCTTGAGTCATTCGCGCGAAGTCTCGGAGTGGAGAAGAGGATTGCTTTTGTCGGCAAGGTTGAAGATGTACGGGATCTGATTTCAAGGGGAACAATAGGAATTGTTACAAGCCTTGGAAGTGAAGTTGTTTCCAGAGCCGGAATGGAGATGATGAGCTCAGGACTGCCCCTTCTGGCAGCAGCCACAAACGGACTACTGGACCTTGTTGAGGATGGCAGAACCGGCCTGTTTCATTCTCCGGGAAACTACCGGCAGCTTGCCTCACAGGCAGCTTTCCTGCTCAGAAATCCATCCATGACCCTGAGAATGGGCAGGAGAGCCAGGAAAATGTGTATTGACAGACTCAGTTACCCAGTGACAGCGGAAAAATGGAACATCACCCTCATGGCATTAACTGAAGGGAACAAGATTCCTTCTCACAGGTATTATCAGTAAAGTAGAAAGCAGGTTGATATGACAGCAGTTCTTATTGTGATGAGTCTATTATTAACGGATTCACTGGAAACCGATACTTCCTTCGAGGAATGCCTGCCAAGATATGTTGAGAACAACGCTTTCGGACCGGGAGAGAGGCTGGAGTTCAGTGTTGAATACGGTATTATCAAAGCAGGGACAGCGGTTCTGGCCGTTACCGGACCGGAACAGTACGAAGGACTTATGGCTTTTAGAATAACGGCAACTGCCAGGTCCAATCCAGCGTTCGGTACGTTCTTTGAGGTCAACGATGTCAATGAAGCTCTTCTGGACATAGTCCAGTTCCATACCCTCTTTTTTGCAAAGGACCTGCATGAGGGAGATTTTGAGTACCGGGAGGAAGTGCTTTTTAATCAGGACGCAGGGATAGTGTATTATCCTGAAGAGACCGATTCTTCACTTATGGAGATGGAGATACCGCCCCACGCTCTGGACGTCCTGAGCTGCTTCTATTTCGCCAGGACGCTTCCCCTGGAGGTCGGGAACACCTACTATATGGACTGTCATGTAGATAACGATAATTACCCTCTTGAGGTAATCGTTCTCGAAAGGGATCATATAAGGGTACCAGCTGGAGAATTCGACTGTATTATGATTCAGCCTGCACTGAGATCACAGGGTATCTTCGATCAGCAGGGGGAAATATGGATCTGGCTTACAGACGATGAGAGACACATGCCGGTCCTTATGCGCAGCGCCATCGTTATTGGTGAAATCGTATGTGTACTTGAGGATTACACCTCCGGCACCCCGATCGAAGTTAATAACCCCGGATTTGATATCTACTGCGCGGAAACCCGGTGATCCCCGGCGGAGAACTCCTACAGCGGGTTGATGAAGCTGTAGGGAAACTTGAGAAATCAGGAATAGCTGCCGCGGATAGAAGAGTACTATCCAATGGTATTCGGCTAACCTTCACCGAGAACAGCAGAAGCTGCGGTATCAATTTCTATTATTCTGACAAAAAGGGATTCTCTGTAATTCCCGCCGGTGGGGATATTGATCTGTCACAGAGAATAAGAGGAATCCTGGTATCGGATGCTCGGAGAATACCCGATGAAAC
>JAUVUL010000318.1 GCA_030600975.1 Candidatus Aegiribacteria sp. | reverse complement strand
GTCGATTACGATTACACGGGCAAGAGGATTCTCGGAAAGGGCCATCTGCATCGGCACAAGATTCCGTTCAGGTGGTACCTGTATATCCAATTCGGCGTACAGTGCCAGCACCGGGCAGGATACTGCGGATATCTCGTCGGCAGGATCGTGATGAATGAAGTTCAGAAACCAGTCCGATTCAACCTGGTCAATGGACTGGGCAACGACGTAATCCACGTAGACATCGATGTCACCCAATCCTGCAAGCTCTTCTTCGGAAAGGTCTTCAAGCGATGCAAGCGTCTCAAATCGGAACAGCTCATCGAGTCCGGAGTGATCATCCCCTGCCAGGATAATGTCCATGACCTTTCTCTGAGTCTCTACATTCCGGGCGATTTCCTCCTCTGGAAGACCAGACTGACGGCAGAGCATCTCTATCTGGCCAAGCAGGACCTCGTAGCCGCTGATGGACAGACCTGCCATACTCACGATGAAGGCAACGTCTTCAGGCTTCCAGTCAGCCGTGATGAAGGCCACTGTCGAGCCCTCGCTATAGCCGAGAATACCAACCCGGTCAGGATCAACTTGAGACTGAGCAAGCATGTAATCAAGCATGAGCGAAGCATCGCAGGCGAATACGGAATCCGTTAAGTGGTCAAGCTCACCAACGGAACTGCCAAAACCCCTGTCATCACAACGAAGAACTGCGATTCCAGACCGCGTAAGATGATCGGCAAGTTCGAAGAACACCCGGAAGCCCATGATGTTCTCATCCCTGCCCTGAAGGCCGCTGCCTGTGAACAGAACAACACCGGGAAAGGGACCTGCGCCCTCGGGAATGGTGAGAGTACCAGCCAGTGACACATCCTCACCTGTAACGGTTACCTCGGACACGGTATAAGGAATCTCTTCAGCGGCGATTTCAGCAAGACGACGCAACTCGAAACTGCCATCGATCCCACCCTGGCTGAAAACACCGCTTATCAGGTCTCCGTCTATCTGTCCCGCGAATGAAGCCTCTCCAAGATTCGAGGGGAGATTAAATCCAACGCTGTCACCCCGGACGAAGACATTCACAAGTTCCAGCCCGAAAGCCCCCTGGATCGGAATATCTATACTGGCATCATACGATCCAGTATCATCTACAGTGAAATTTACATCTATATCGAGTACGGTTTCATAGACAGATATTGACCCCTCCCATGCACCCGAGATATCGGAGCTCATCTGTGGGTCCTGCCCGCAGGATACCAGTACACCTAAGAAGATAAGCACACCTGCAGTAAGACGTTTCTCAATCACATCAGCACCTCCCGACAAATAATCAACCTCACGTTTATCTATAGTAAAACCGGGTTACCGGATGCATCGTACCGCATGGAGCATATACAATCCGCTGCTGCCCATGGCAACCCAGGAGACGAATGAATCACCGCTCGTGCCCAGAGCGATCATGGGAGTGAACCCTTCCTCAGCACCCGATGAAATTATCAGATTCACTCCGGTATCGGAACTCCACTGAGCAGATGTGACACAGACAATGAAGAACAGGATAAAGGTAGAAGTCTTCATGGCATACCTCCTGGCTCTGCTGAATTCAAAGAAAAGAATTAAGAACAATATAATATGCAAGCGGATTCGGATACTATTCTGATTGTTAATCAGTTCTTTATTGTATTGACACGGCAGGATTGCCGTTGATATTGTCAACCGAGCATAAAATCACAGCTGGACAGGCCGGGAAGAAAAGTCTATTCAGAAAACAATCCCGCGGATAGCGGGAAAACAGGAAGGAAAAGGGTGAAGAATCACATACTGATTCGTATGTTTCTGTTGATAGCGGCATTGGGGATTGGAATGATCTCTGCATGCGGGGAAACTTCTTCCTCTTCGACAAGCGACCACATGGAGCAGGGTATCGAGTTCGCGCAGCAGGGAGAACTGGATAATGCCATTGCAGAGTTTCTGGAAGTCATCAGGCTTGATCCGGAGCACGCCGAAGCACATGGTCGTCTTGGATATGTTTACTCGGAACTGGGGCGGATAGACGATGCGATCGAAGAGTACGAAGAAGCTATCCGGATCGATCCCGATAACGCGCATGTACATAATGCGCTGGGAAACATCTACAGCGATAGAAACGGTTATGATGAGGCAATTGTCGAGTTTGAGGAGACACTAAGAATCGATCCGGATTATGCGGAGGCTCACTATAATCTCGGAGTTATCTATGCCGCACAGGATCGTCTAAGTGAGGCTGTTTCCAAATACGAAGAAGCAATAGGAATAGATTCAGATTATGCAGAAGCGTACTACAATCTGGGTGTTGCCTATTCCAGGCAGGGTCTGTTTGATGAAGCCGGCATCGAGTGGGAGAATGCCATTAGGATCGATCCCGGGTATGCGGATGCTCATTACAACCTGGGAATCATCTATGCCGGTCAGGGGCTTGTCGACAAATCTATTAACGAGATGGAAACGTATCTGCAGCTCGAACCTGACTCTCCGAACAGAGCGGCTGTGGAAGAAGCGCTTGTTCAACTCAGAGCGTACTAGTCCGTAGTATAGCGTAAGTCAGTCGATCCATCTGTAAGCGCCTACCGGCAGACCGAAGAAGCCGTTCTCCCTGATCGTGCAGAAGTGCGGGCCGTTGAACCATGACTGAATAAGTATGTCCTCTGAATCGAGAAAACCCTCAATACCTCTGTCTTCATAAAAAACGGAAACCTGCTCGCGAAAATGGAGGATATCACCAGGCTGCAGTTTTTCTTCACGTATTTCAATGCTGTTTCCGCTTTCCGATATGTATATGCAAATGTCACCCTGTTCTGAAGGATAGAACTGTTCATCGTACAGCGGTTCAAGGTAAGCATAGATCCCGCGTGGTCCAAGATACCGGTAATCAAACCCCTCCCGCCTCTTGCCATACGTTGCGAATGCAGCGCAGTCCGAGCCCATTCGCTCGTCGGTCTGATGATTGCCGCCGGGTGTATTTCGAGGAGTCATGATAAACGGTGTGTTCAGAAGCTCCATCAGATATCCGATGTACGTATCATCAGCCCTGATCGAGAATTGAACGATTTCCCTCGGATATAGCATATGCAGCGGTTCCAGCGCTGTGATAGTATCTGCAGGAATATACGGCAGGTCGCATGCTATGTAGAACGTTCCGTATTCAGGGAAACAGGGCGTTGTTCCCGTGATAAATCTGGCTGACCCATCTGTCCAGTGGAGTTCATGAATAGTGTATTCCAGAGAATCCACGCGGAAACCATGTTCGTCGTCGATAGAGTTGAGATTCGAATAGGTTCTTCTGACGGGTGTGATCAGGAACCAGTCCTCTGAATGATGCTGCTCCATGGAAATCGTTACTGAATCCCCGGATATTATGAAGTAACTGCAGGACTGATCCTGAAGCTCATTGTTGACC
>JAUVUL010000379.1 GCA_030600975.1 Candidatus Aegiribacteria sp. | reverse complement strand
GCCCCGACGTGCGCGTGCTGTTCAGCAGTGGTTATAGTTACAGTGCTATCCACACAAGTTTTGTTCTTGACGAGGGTCTGCAGCTCATCCAGAAGCCTTACAGCCCGGACGACCTTATCCGCAAAGTGCGCGAGGTGCTGGATACCTGATGCCCGATCCCGGGAAATTCACTATTCCAGTTAATATCTCTCAAGCATTCCTGCGACTTCGGGTATTTCCGTTCCGGTCAGCTCAATCAGTGTGGAATATACCCTCCCGATCGCACCCATCTGCTGTTTCATCATTTCCGCTGCTTCCGCCCGCATTCCTGATGTCTCCGGTCCAGCGTTCAGTGATGTGTAAATACTGAATAATCTCTTCACACATGAGAAAACCTCAAAATACTCTATAGAGTCCACCGGGGAATCGGAATATTTCCGGTATTCGTTGAGGACAAGATCTCGCCATTTCCGCTCCATGTATGTACTCATAAGAAGCATGGTCCAGGACAGATCGAAACGATAATCCGAGACAGAAACCTGAGTCCAGTCAATGACGAAGTTCTTTCCATCGTCACGGATTATGATATTTCCGGGATGGAAATCCAGATGAACCGGGCAAGGCTTACCGCATGGAATCAGATCGCGTCTCTTCTCCAACCAGCACAATGCAGATTGAAAACCGGTTGCTCCGCTTAATTTAAGAAAATGTCTGCCCATATCAAGATATCTATCTATGAAGCACCATGGGTCATTGAATCTCCCGGCATCTTCATCCTCGAGAATTCGCCAGTCAAGGGAATGCAATTCAACTTCGAGTTCACAGAATTCCGAAAGGAGTTGCATCTGATGTTCCTCTGCAGATGATGAGAGTACATGCCACATGCCCTGTCCTGTAATTCGCTCCATGATCATGAGCGGTTTACTAAATGGAGATCGGTCTCTCGAGAGAGCGAATACCTCGGGAACCGGATATCCAGCAGAATGAAGTTTCTTCATCCCTTCGAATTCACGATACGATTTCTCGTAAGCATCGTTACCGGGATAAATCCTCAGTATCATTTCTCTGAGTACTCTATCCCCCGGAGATCCGTGCTCCAGATCAAATGAGTATACATCGCTCTCCCAGCCCTCGCTCACAGATTCAGGTTCTGTTATTCGAATATCTTTGAGTTCCGGAAAAGAATGGCGACAGAACTTCTGAAGAGATTTTCGCATTCGTTATACTCCAGACTATCAAAACCTGATTTAACTCTACCGGCAATTATGGGTTACAGTATATCATTCCTCTTCGGGAGTGTATTCGAAGAAGTCCCCCTGTCCACCGACTTTCTACTCCTGTCGAATCATCAGGTCGTTCAATAAGGTTTCTGGGTGATGATACCTGATCATATCCACGGTTTTCCTGCCATACTGGACAGCCTTCTCGGGACACCAGTGGAAACATGCAAAACACTGCTCACACCGATTGCTCCATGTTGGTTTCTTTCCATCAAGCAATGTGACGTTCTGCACCGGACAGACGCGCGCGCAGATACCGCAAAAGGAGCATTTGTCGTCTGCATAGAATTTGCTTCCTGACTGCCGCGATAGAGCCATCCTGAAAAATCGATAAGCCAGGCACCCTATCAGGGAGAAGAACAGGTTCTTCTGTGCAAAGTTCCCAGAGGCGTCTTCCCGTATTAGAGTAATGATCTGCGCAATCTCTGTCTCTGCAGCGTCGTTTATCTTACGCTGTTTCTTCTCTTCCGGGGCTCCTCCCATGGGCGGGTAGTTCTCGACCATCTTCACCGAAAAGCCTGCATTCAGTACTAGCCCCCTGCGTTTGAGCATCCTGCGAGTTATTGACATCGTAGAACCGGGAGCACCTCCGTAAGTCACAACCGTGAACAGGTAATCCGGAGTGTCGGATGGAAGGTTCTCGATGAACCGTGCTACAATTGCCGGGGGTCCCCAGGCGTATACAGGGAACACCAGCCCTGTTCGTTGAGATGGCTCTATATCGCCATCGAGCGCTTGCGCCACAGAAATAAGTTCGACATCATCCAGACCTTCCTGGATGGCTCTCGCCACATGGAACGAGTTGCCTGTGCCGGAGAACCAATAGATCACCGTTTTCATATTAATTCCTTCCTTGTATTCCGGTCGGGATTAATTACAGTCTGGGTTGGATGCGACAGCTCATCCGCTAGAATACACCATCACCACGCCGTAGATAAACCCTTCCTTCGTAAATATCCGTTGTAATTTCCTGTCAGAAACCACAATACAGAGGTGATTCTACCCTGTCAAGGCAATAAGGATTACTGATTCTCTTGTATCGAAACGCACACCTCTATTGTAGATGCACAGATTCCACCGAATTTGTCAAGATACTTCTCTTGACTGATAGTTATATGACCTTTATTCACGTATCACAATACACGAAACCGATTTGAACAGCGGCTGTTCAATCATCGTTACATGCAGAAAGGAATAGGATATGGCTAACGTTTATGTGAAAGGGCTGCAGGTTTTAACCCGCAAATCTCACCAACATTCGACTACAGCGACGCATACAGATGCGTCTACTTCGTTATACTCGCACATCCGTCCTCGACGTACTGTTCAAGTACGCCTGCGGAGTCTGTACTCGCAAGCCTCGTATACACAACTGTCTACGGCGCTTCGATACG
>JAUVUL010000326.1 GCA_030600975.1 Candidatus Aegiribacteria sp. | reverse complement strand
GTGGTTCTGGGGTATCAGGCCGGATATCAGATGAGGGTATTCGGTGCGGAAACATTCATGCCCGCATTGATTGGATACAGTATAACCTGGGAGATCGGACCGATGCTTGCTGCAGTTCTGGTTGCCGGAAGATCGGGTTCAGCGTACGCTGCAGAGATCGGGACCATGCGGGTAAGGGAAGAAGTTAATGCCCTGCGAGTAATGGGTTTCGATGTATTCAGCTACCTTGTCACACCCAAGATGATCGCTCTTCTTTGCGTAATGCCCTTTCTTGTGCTCCTTGCGAATTTCGCAGGTATTTTTGGCGGGCTGCTCGCCGGTTCAATGTTTCTCGATCTTTCTCCCAGCACGTTTATATCTGAACTGGGCAAGGCGCTTATACCTCTTGATATTATCTGGGGAATGCTGAAAAGCATCGTATATGCTGTAATAATCGCGAATGTTGGCAGTTTCATGGGTATGAAGGTTCGAGGAGGGGCGGCCGCCGTTGGAAAGGCAACTACGGCTGCCGTTGTTCTGAGCATTTTCATGGTCATAGTCGCCGATGCGCTGCTTTCACTACTGTTTATCCATATCAGACCTGGATTGAGTTTATAGTGTCCTATCAAGCGCCAACTGACCGCCATCTGGCACTTACATGAAACCTGTATTGAGGATTGAGCATCTTCGGGGAGGATGGGATGAACAACTGGTACTCAATGACATCAACCTTAAGGTCGGGAAGGGTGAAATACTTGCTATCGTAGGCAGGAGCGGATGCGGGAAAAGCACTCTGATGCACTACTTTCTGGGACTGTTGAAGCCTTGGAAGGGAAAAGTTCTTTTCAGGGACGAAAATATCTGGTCCAGTCCTGAAGCACTTCAGAGAGCAAGAAGAAGATGGGGTGTTACCTTTCAGTCTGGAGCGCTGCTGGGTAACCTGACACTTCTTGAGAACGTAATGCTTCCCCTTAAGGAGTACACTGATTTATCCGACCGTGATTTAAGAATTGTCGCATACAGCAAACTTGATACGGTTGGCCTTGCGGATTTCGCCGATTCGAATCCGTTGGAGGTTTCCGGTGGAATGCAGAAACGGGCCGGCCTTGCACGCGCCATGGCGCTTGATCCGGAAGTACTGTTCTTCGATGAGCCCTCTGCCGGCCTTGATCCCGTTACTTCCGCAAATCTTGATGAACTGATAAAAACCATCAACATCTCCCTGGGCGCAACCATTGTCATTGTTACACATGAACTGACCAGTATATTTGCTATCTCAGACAGGGTGATCATGCTGGATTCTGAAGCACATGGCATAATCGCTGTAGGAACTGCCGTTGAACTGAGAGATAGTTCAAGCGACGAACGTGTCAGAGCGTTCTTCGGAAGAAACCTGGCAGCCGAGAAGAGGAGTAACTGAAAATGTCGATGACCGGGAATAAGTTTAGACTGGGATTATTCTTCTCTATTGGAATTCTCTTCACGATTTTTCTGATAATCTGGCTTAGCGGGGGATTGAGTGAGAAAAGCACCACTACTTATGTTTCCTATTTTTCCTGGTCCGTTCAGGGCCTGAACGAGGGCAGTGATGTAATGTATAACGGTGTTTCCATTGGTCATGTAACAAGCATCGATATAGCTCCGGACGGAAGACTCGTAGAGGTTCTGATGAAGATCCGTTCAGAATTTTCAGTAGATTCGACGATAGTTGCCACTATGCAGATAATTGGAATAACCGGTTTACGGGTGATAAACCTGAGTGCAGATTCAACACAGGTTCATCCTCAAGGACGTTTCAGTTTCGAAGTAGAGTATCAGATTATTCCGGTGGGTGAGGGAGCCATCCAGAATGTAACCGCAACGCTGACCAGAATCACTGAGATAATTCATGAAATCGATTTCAAGAATATAAGCGATCAGTTCACGCTTCTCCTTGAAAACACTAATGCCATTCTGGCAAGCGACAAGATCGAAAGGATTGAGGATTCTATCCTGAGAAATTCGGCAAACCTGGATTCACTTCTTCTAACATATGCAAGACTCGGAGAGAATCTTAACCAGCTGGTGCTGACTCTGAATACATTAGCGCCGGATCTTGCAGTAGATATAGAGTCCCTTATTGAAGAACTGCGGCTTCTTTCGGAACCTCTGGGCCGTTTTGTGAATAAAATAGATGATGTGCTTATAAACAGCTCGGAAATGATGAACAACCTGTCCAACCTTCTGGAGATTCTGGGCAGAGATCCATCGGAGCTATTCATTCGGACTTCAGGAGAGGGGGTCTGGCAGTGATGCACAGACCGGTTAAATTACTTGTTTTGACAGCAATTCTTATCTCATCAGCATGTATTACAGTAAACGTGCCTATAGGAGGCGACCCGCAATCAGCAGCGACAGTATGGATTGTGGATCCCGACAGGCCGGACCCATGGACGCTTTCAACCAATTATATCTTTCAGATAAAAGATTTTTCTTCATCTCAGTCCGTCCAGGGAGTACAGATGATAGTTCTGAACGAAGATGGTACGATAAATAAGACCACCACCGATATCTGGAGCAGTCGTCCCGTTGAGCTTCTTCCCGATATTCTGCACAGGGACATGGTTTCCGCCGGCGCGTGGGGTGCTGTACTGCGCAATTCCACTCTGCTTCCGGAGAACCTTGTAGTTGAGGGATTCGTGAGAGAATTTGGTGGAAGGGTTGTGCCTGACGGATGGGAAGCTGTTCTTGATATTGATGTTACGGTACTCGATGGAGATAGCTACAACCTGGTCTTCCAGGAGAATTACCGTTTTCACTGGGAGCTCTCCGAACCGAGTTATTCCCAGCTTGCCGGAGCTATGGATATCCTTGTTGGAATATGGAGCGAAGAAGTCATGGAAAATATCTGGTCTGCTATGCTTCCAATTCGATAAATGGGATTTTTCAGCAGAAAGAAGAAAAGCAGGGAGCCTGATAATGGAGTTGTCTCGGCTTCTAACCCAGCATCGGATGATCTTCTCAATTACATCATAGTTATTCTCGACAGCTGCAGATACGATACGTTTATGGAAGCCAAACCTTCAACCATCATGAAACTTGGTGAAACGGAATCGCGTTATTCCTACGCATCATGGACAGCTCCGTCTCACTACAACCTCCTGATGGGCCTCATGCCTCACATCAGTCCCAGGCATGTTTTCGCGTCGGAATACTACAAGAAGGATTTTCTAAGACTCAACGAGAGGCTTGGAACAAAAGGTGTTGAATTCAAGAGCCTTGTCCCCCGTCTCTACCTCCCGGATTTCCTGCGTAGTTCCCTAGGATACATAACAAGGGCCATGGTTTCGCTGCCGGTCTTGAACAGT
>JAUVUL010000210.1 GCA_030600975.1 Candidatus Aegiribacteria sp. | reverse complement strand
ATTGAAGCCTTTCCCTGCTTCTCCACCCTGTATGCCCTTGGCATTACAAGGTTTGACCAGTGAAAGGCTTCAATGGTGTCTCCCGCTTTCACAGAACCCAGCTCAGCTTCGGCTTTTCTTGCTTCTGCGGGAAGATCGAACTTCCATAGTTTCCCGAGAACCTTAAGCAGGATAATCAGCCCTGCAGTACCGAAGATGTACGTGACAGCATAAGCGACTGCCACATCGGATTTCAGGTTCATGCTGGAAGTCACTTCCTGATTTGTAAGGTGGAGGATGGCTCCATCAGCTGTTCCAATCACTGAGGATTGTGTGAGGGCTCCCCCCAGTATGCCGCCCGCATATCCCCTGTTAAGACCGAAAACCTTTGCAAGCATGATTGCCGCAATCAGCGCAAGTACAGCGAAGAAAACCGCTATGAGTACGTATTTAAATACTCCGCGTTTCAATCCGCTGACAAAATACCGCTATGAGTACGTATTTAAATCCTCCGCGTTTCAATCCGCTGACAAAATTAGGGCCCACCCTGTAACCGATGGCAAAGATGAAGAACCCGAATGAAATGGTCTTGATCAGGCCAAGGTCATACTCAGTATTCTTAAGTACAAGCGCTCCTAGTACAATGGCTACAAGCAGAACACTTGTGGCGGAGCCAAAAGAAAACGTCCCGAATTTCATTTTTCCAAGGGCGTATCCAGCGGCCAGGGCCGCAAAGATCAGCAGAGAGGGATTATGCTGAAAGAATGTTCCAAGAGCGCTGAATATGGAATTCATCTGGTTTTTTCCCACTCTTTTCTGTATTCGTCCAGCAGATCGCTTATACCCTTGCCTATTGCCGCATAATCAGCCTTGAACAGGTTGGCCAGGGACACCCTTACCGACATCTCGGGCGCATCAAAACCACCGCCGTCCATCAGAACAATTCCCTTTTCCTCGGCAAGTCTCCAGACGAAATCTATCGACTCGTGGGTCTTTTCCATCCAGCTGCGGAAATCCTCCCCATACCGCTGCAGGGCAAGTTTCCTGATATCGATGGTCGTGTAGTAGCATGCGTAAAAGGGAAACTCCGGCCCCTCAGTTCCAAGGGCCTTGTAAAGGGTTTCATACCTTTCATGAACTATGTCCTGCATTTCCTTTTTGTAAAGATGACTGTCGCTGTCCAGTAGTTCCTGCAGGGAGAATAACACCATCATTACCTGCTGCGGAGTTGAAAGACCGGCGGTATGATTCAAGGCAACGGCGCGGCTGTCAGCAACCAGCCTGTCTATCAGTTTGATTTTCGAGGGATCTGTTGAGATGGTCTTGTACCTTTCGTTCAATTCCTTTTTCTTCTTCTCCGGAAGGGCGGCTATCATCTCATCCATTACGTTGTCCTCGTAGATACCTATGACACCAAGCCTCCAGCCAGTTGCGCCGAAATACTTGGAATAGGAATAGACAAGAATTGTATTTCTCGGCGCTATTGCCACCAGTGATTTGAAGCCGTTTACAAAGGTCGCGTAAACATCGTCCGTCAGAAGTATGAGATCCTTCCTTGTGGTCTTAACCAGTTTCGCCAGCTTCGCAAGGCTCCTGTCCGCCATACTGACCGAAGCGGGATTCGAGGGATTCACTATGAAGAAGGCCTTTATACAGGGGTCGGTAAGCTTATCAAGCTCTTCACCAGGGTACTGCCAGTTATCGTTTTCATCCTGCTCGACATTTATTACAACAAGCTGATAATCGTTAAGCACCGGTATTTCAACGTACGGTGTGAAGATCGGGGTTCCCAGCGCTATTTTATCTCCGGGGTGAATAAGTCCATTTTCCCTGAGTGTGTTGAAAATGTAGGTCATCGCAGCGGTGCCACCCTCGGTAACGAAAAGATCCATGGTGCCCTTTGGTGGGTCGTCATCGCACATTGTGTTATTAAGGTAAGCCCTCACTATTTCCTGCGTGTTCTTAAGCACCCTGTCCGGAGTGGGATAGTGGTCACCAAGAATTGCGTCAACCATTTCACCAACATAGGAATCTCCGTCAAGCCCCAGCGTTGCGGTAACATAGCTGTATGCATCCTTGAGAAAGCCGGCTCCATTCTGCTCAGCATGAATAGTGCAGAACTCAAGGAATCGATCAGCTGCTCCCTTTGAATCAGGCGAACCTGCAAGCCAGGGGCGGCTCATCACCCTGTGAGCCTCCTCAAGGGCAAAGGAGCCGAACAGGAAATAGGCTTCTCTGGGCTGGACAGCAACCCAATTCGGGTTACCTCTTCCGGCATTGAGCATCATCTTTATCTGTGGATTCTGAGACATGGATATAAGCTTGTCCTTCAGTTCAAAAGGGCTGAGGGATTCATATTGTTTCTCGGTCTTTGCTCTATCCATTATTCTGCCTTTCACTGTTCGATTCTGCCATTGTTGATGCGGCAGGAGAAATGGTGCCATACAGGGAACATCGACAGGCTCCATCCGATACATGATGACTTTTTAATAATATCCAATAGGTAAATAGAGTGTCAATAACGCATCTGCGGTATTGCTTCATCTGCATCGCGGAAGTAGATTTCAAGGTATAATTCAAGACATAGTACTGATATGAACGATTATTTTTGTGTATTCAGAAATACTACTGGAGGCTTCTATGGTAACTGTCAGACCGTTTAACGGGCTTCGCCCTGCTAAGGAACTTGCCGATAAAATTGCATCTCCTCCCTACGATGTCCTGGACTCAGACGAAGCACGTGCGATTGTAATGGAGAATCCCATTAGTTTTCTCAGGGTTGTCAAACCTGAAGTTGACCTTGATTCGTCAGTCGATCTCTACGACTCAAAGGTTTACGAGCAGGGTGCATTCAATCTTCGCCAGCTCATGGAACATGGTGAGATGATACAGGAGAAGAAACCGACGTTCTACTTCTACCGCCAGATTATGGGCGATCATTCGCAGGTGGGACTGGTCGCGACTGTTTCCTCTGAGGATTACCGCAATAATCTCATCAAGAAGCATGAATTCACGAGAAAGGTTAAGGAGGAGGACAGAATCCGCCATATAGAAACCCAGAATGCCCAGTGTGGCCCTGTGTTTCTTACTTACACTGATGTTCCGGAATTCGATGACCTGCAAAAAAGGATTTGTACCGAGAACGATTTTGAATACGATTTCAAGTCACCTGATGGGATCCGGCACACTCTCTGGCTTGTGAATGAAGATGAGGATATAGAAACCATCGAGAGGATCTTCAAGGATGTACCCTCCCTCTATGTAGCCGACGGACACCACAGGAGCGCAGCAGGCACAATAGTTGCCGAAAGAAGACGTAGGGACAACAGCCACCACACGGGTAATGAGGAATACAATTACTTCCTGGCGGTGATATTTCCAAAGAGCCAGATGAAGATAATGGCCTACAACAGAGTGGTTGCCGACCTTAATGATAATTCAAACGATGAATTCATGGAAGAAATCCGTCGAAAGTTCAATGTTACAGAGAATGCTCTCCCCTCTCCGGACTGCCGGCTGAAATATTCAATGTACTTTGATGGAAAGTGGCATGGTCTGGAACCGAAGGCAGATAGCTTCCCGGCTTCCGATCCTGTTAAGAGTCTGGATGCCAGCATACTTCAGGAAAATCTTCTGGATCCTGTGCTCGGCATAGATGACCCGAGAACCAGTGATCGTATCAAGTTCGTCGGTGGGATCCGTGGTACTGAGGAGCTTGAAAGATTGGTTGATTCAGGCAAGTACAAAGTTGCATTTTCACTTTTCCCTACGTCCATCGATCAGCTTATTGAGGTTGCTGAAAGCGGTAAAGTGATGCCTCCGAAATCGACATGGTTCGAACCGAAGCTCCGAAGCGGAATGGT
Organism: Candidatus Aegiribacteria sp.; assembly: GCA_030600975.1. Taxonomy (GTDB): domain Bacteria; phylum Fermentibacterota; class Fermentibacteria; order Fermentibacterales; family JCC-6; genus Aegiribacteria. Next base: position 911 of record JAUVUL010000210.1, on the reverse strand, counting down.
TGTACACCTGCTGTGAAGAGATCCATTGCAGTTTTTCTGATCTGTGTCGCTATTATCTCCTGCGGAGAAATCGATAGAGCTTCCTCAGTCGTAACCGCTTTTTCAACAGCGATTTCAAATTCAAGTTACCAGGAAGCCTGGGCTCTTATTACCCCCCAGAGCCAGCAATGGTACGATTCCACGGCTGCGGTCCTGCACGAATTCGGCTGGATAGAATCTGAGGCGGCTGTAACCAGCCTTGCAGGTAACATGACAGAAGAGGAATTCCTCAGCCTGACGGGAGAGGATATCTTCGTAAGGATGGTCAGCATGTCTGAAGATGTGCATAATCTCAGTACAAGCATCAAGTCTGTCAGTTATCCGGACAGCCTTGTTGGAGTTGTAGTTGTCAGAACGGACGATGGCCTTCAGGAAATCATCGTCAGAAAAATCGGTGGGGAATGGCTGATCGACCTGACCAGCCTGACACCTCCGGTTGAAGGAGGGTAAGCATGATGGCGGGAAAGAGCAAAGGCATTATTATTTTTTCATTTCTCTTTGGAGGAGTCGGAATTCTCTTCCTGCTATGGGGCCTGGGTGTTTCCGTAGGCAAATGGTGGCCGGTGTTCTTCACGGCGGTTGGAATTGCATCCTTCGCCCGTGGTTTTCAGGAAATCGGCAATGTGGTTTTCGGTATGCTTCTCGTAGGCTGGAGCGTGGCTCTCTTCAAGTAGAGTAACTGCTGTTCGTCCACTATTATCCCCTGCGATTTGATTACAAAGACCTACTATCTCCTCTAAGGTTTCATAGCCTACTCTATCCACCAGAGGATACAATTCGCTAACTAAATTATCGGGCACTTCGCTTTCGTAATACTCGTTAAGCAATTTCTTTAATTTTCTCGTTCCGTAAGTCTTCTTGATTGAAGTCAT
>JAUVUL010000261.1 GCA_030600975.1 Candidatus Aegiribacteria sp. | reverse complement strand
GGAGTAAGCCAGATAGAATTTCCTTTCACCGGTTCTGTCAAAGATTCTTCCGTACGGATGAGTTCTGTTCTCATTATCAATTCTCAGGGAATCGAATTTATCAAAAGGGATCTGATACTTCTCCTGATCATTCATCCCGCCCCACTTGGAGATGTAGTATTTCTTGTTTCTCTCAAAAAAGTATGAGTTCAATTTGAGCATTCTTCTATCAGAATAAATAACGCTGCTTCCCTCGTGATGTGTTCTTCCTGTCAGGAGGCAGGCAACAAGCGGATTATCAACATCCTCCAGAGAAGGATTTTTATTGATGGATCCAATACCACGGGCAAGCCGTACTCTGTAGAAATAATCGCAGTCTTCAAAGTATGCAGGGAAGATATTCTCATCAAAATATCCTACTTCTCCGAATGCTCCCGGCATCAGTATGCAGGCGGCAAGTCCATGAGAATGTTCCCAATCATCTCCATGTTTGCCATGTGTTCCTCTCACAGTAATGAGTGCTTTACCTGGTTGCTCCTCGGCAAGAGAGATCATCCTGTCGATGTCACCCGGATGAAAGCGAATATCACTGTTGATAAGGAATACATAATCGTATTCGTTCTTTTCGTATCCATGATAGAGCGCCTCATTAAAACAATAGGCTACACCGATGTTGTGTCCGATATTGAAAATGAACTCGTTCTTCGCCTTTGGAGCCATCTTCTCTGATTCAAGGCAACCGGCTATCTCCGGATCCCTTGATACGAAGTGAAGCAGCAAATCCCAGTCGTATTGAGTATCGATTGAATCAATGGTCTGTCTCAGGAGGTCGTATCTGTTCAATGCTATCGTATGGAAGAGGATATTCAAGTCGGTAAACTCCCTTTTTGAAGAATACAATCCAGGTATTCTGCCATATTGACGGAAGATTCATTCAAACTAACTGGATGTCAAAGCTTTGAAAGCAAAAAAACACAAGGGATAAAGCTGATCAAGTGGGCTGATTTTTTAAAGGCAGGGGGATTGCTGCCCCCCGCCTCTCGCGTTTGACTCCATTTCTTAAATATCCAGCACTTATCATATATGGTAACTCATTATCTGTGAGCATAATAGACCGCATCTTCCAAAGTAGGCTTGAATTTAACCAACTTCGTGACTGCCGAGTGGCTGTTCCTGAAGTGCGATAAATTCCCGGAGCCAATCCCCAATCCCCAGATCTGATTGCGCATCTCGCTTATCATCATACAGGTGCTCAATCGTTTCAATGGTGTATTGCGCCGCCACTTGGGAAGCTTATACACTGTCTTTCTTTCCTGACCATTCTTCGTAAAAGACAATTGCATGAACGCGTAGCTGATGGCTATCAGTTGTGGAAGATTCTTTATTGAACCGGCTGTCCATACTGAAGCCTCTTCCATACCAATCAAGCTCTTCCGATCCCTAAAATTCACCTCTATCTGCCAGCGACATAATTACCATTGTAAAATCTTCTCTGGTGATAACGAGGTATCTGTGCAAATCAGATAAGCAGGATTTCTGTACAGTAACCTTGTCTTCTTACTCAGCCTGTAATGCAGTGGCTGAACGATAAGCAGGCTCATGTCGCGCTCGTCACCTATCCGGGATCTTACTACTGGAATGAACTTAATCTTGAATGTGTGTACCCGGTCTGAAGCGAATGCTTTAACTTCTGTCCAGGGCACATCATCATCCTGCCGGGTCCTCTCCGGAGTAGATAGGAGTTCCCCATAATAGCGTTTTCTTCCACGGTGAACGCACTTATCATCACCGGGAACACTGTACAGCTTCGCATCTCCTTCTTCAGAATTTCGTATTCAGCACGAGCCCACGCGGGAGCTTTCCTTGACGGACGCTTCGGTGTCGGACAATGTCTCAGCATAAATGGAATACCTCTGCAGGAGCCCGGGCGATCTTCTTCTTCAAGTGCGCCCGATATCTGAAGGAACCTCGTTACCCATATGAAATTGTTGCAGAATTTCGGGCCATTGGGATCCCTCTTCCAGGCAGTACCTGATACCTTTCTACCCTTTTTACGCATTAGTGTATCATCCATGAACGTAACAAGGGGTGCACTATCCGGTAACCTTGATATCACTTCATGCCTGATCTTCCCGAATATCATCTCTCCATCTATCCGTTCTTTTTCAAACACCCTGTAATCCGCTGACCAATCCTTATTCTGCATACCGGTAGCTGATATGAGCCCTGTTACACTGTGACGACCAAGGCAGAGAAGGGAGCCTGTACCAAGTCTCGCTGCTCTCTCCCATACACTCCTGCTTCTGAAAGTGCCCCTGCAACTGCTTCAATGTTTGAAATATTCATCTATCAATCCGTGGTTACAGTTTTTTTTAGAAGGGACTCTGGTACATCGCGTCTCTTCAGAGCCATCAGTCCTTTATCCTCAATAATCCATTCAACGATCTCGCCCTTCTCGAATTCCATTGCCTGTGCGATGGCGGATGGGAAGTTTACATACCACTGCTCGCTGGTCTTTCGCTTGATGAGCTGTACCTTCGTTGGAAATCCCATTCTTCCTCCCCTTGTTGTAATCTAGTTGTATAACTAGTTACTCCAATAATACAAACCTCTTCTTACAAATGCAAGTGCTGAATTATTAATGAAATGAAATCGACGAATGTCTAGTCAAAGGCCAAACGCGAGAGACGGGGGGTTGCTGCCCCCCGCCTTTTTCAGGCAGTGAAGTTTAGAACTTAACAGCTCTGACGCTCTCTATGATGTTGCCTGTCGTGAACCTCACGATGTACACGCCGGCTGCAAGCCCGTCGGTATTCCAGTTGACAGAATGCTGCCCCGCTGTGAATTCATCGTTGAGCAGATCATCAACCACATGTCCGCTCATGTCGTACACTAAAATCTCGACCTCGCCGGGGCTGCCGAGATTGAACACAATTGTTGAAATCGATGAAACAGGATTGCCGGTAATAGTAAACGCGCCAGTTGAAGGAAGAATTGGATACTCGGTGTCTCCTATCCCCACCTCAATGAGTCCGCCGAGGTAATACATGTCACCGCACGAATCGGGATCATCGTCCCACTGGGGGTGTTCCTGTCCCGATTGGGCGTAGGTATCCCAGGCTTTTGCCCTGTCGAATGCTTCCCAGAAGGAAACCTTTCCATCTCCGTTCATATCAGGATTACCCGGAAGGGCTCCGCCGGGAACACTGGTGGCCGGAGGAGTGGAACCATGCATTGCGCCGGTCCAGTAATACACGTACTCATCGTATTCAGGATAGGTATCTCCCGCATAGCTCGATTCGTAACCGTTGGCTGCTGATGCGAAGGAACTTGGATAACCTGTGGTTCCGGCTATTGTTTCCTCCAGAAAACCGCCGGAGTAGCACTGTTCATGGACCGCATGGCATGAAGCGAATGTAATGCCTTCAAGGTATGTCTGATAATCGTCATCATTCAGCTGCTGTGAAGACCAGAGGTTCAGGTAAACTTCAGGCGGAGAATCAAGGAACTTCCCGGAGCCGCCGTGGTCTGTGAAGAAAACAAAAAGATGATCATCTACACCCACCATTGAAGTTATATCACTGAAGCCGCTGCTTACTCCAGTCGAGGTTGCATCGTAAATGATATCATTGTCAGTGTCACCGTCGAAATCGGGATTTGAGTTCAGGCCGCCGGACTGGTCAGGAGCAGGATTGAGCCCGTCTGCAAAGCAGACGATTATATGATCATCCGGAAGCAGGTAGTCATGGGCAAGAACATTGTATATGAACTGAACATCTCCATAGTAGCGGATATGGTTTGACCCGCTGCTGGCTCCGCCCGAGATGATAAGGGCGTACATATGCTCTGCGTTGGCCGGTGTGGACTGCACGTTGGGTGTGAACCAGGCGATGAATTCCTCGCGCTGACCCTTTCCATCAACCTGCGGAAGACATGTATGAGTGACGGTCATTTCTTCAAGGACATTGGGAGGTGTAGTCATCCTGATTATTTCCATCTCACCATTCAGTCCGACGAACACCCAGCGGCACGGATGTTCCCAGTTTGCATAAGCCATGTCATCGATAAGGACAATGTAGGCATCCATGGGAACGGTCACTTCCTCATGCCATGACTCAACGATT
>JAUVUL010000075.1 GCA_030600975.1 Candidatus Aegiribacteria sp. | reverse complement strand
CTTTCATTCAGAAGAGTAATACTGCTGGGCATCCTGACAGGTCTTGCCTATCTGACGAGGACACAGGGCATGCTTCTTGCGTTTTCAATGGGAATCTGGGTTCTTGTACGAGGAAGAAAAAAGTGGATATTGAAAACTCTTCTGTTCATTCTTATTTTTCTTCTTACCTGTCTGCCCTGGTTTGTTCGCAATTATGAAGCCTTCGGTTCTCCCACATTTACTCAGAACAGCCAGTTCCTGCTGAATGAGAATCACTGGTCCGCCTACGAAGTCCGGGAAAGCGCTCCAGGTCCCACGGATATGTTCCGCAACCAGGGTCCGGCAGCTGTTCTTGTCTATATAATCAGGGGGACATTAAGAGTGATTGAGCCTGTAACAACCGGTTCGCTGCACAGAGGAGAGAGCTTTGGTCAACCCTCAATGATAGGTTTTGCTCTCTTGGCGCTGCTGGCCCTTTCATCCCCGTTAATTCGCAAAAAGATGCTTCTTCCGATGGTTGCGATCCTTCCGTCCATGGCAGTCCTTACCCTTCATGAGCATAGCGGGAGATACCTTGCTTTCTTCATAGTGATCGTTACCGGACTGGGTTCAGCTGGACTCATGAGACTGCCGAAACTTGCGGGAAGGAGAATAACCGTCATCGCAGGTATTCTCCTGCTGCTGCCTTTTGTACTGCCGCTGGGACGCCTTCTTGCTGTAGACTCTACTGAAAGAACCACCGATTCGCAGGAAATCTCACTCTGGCTCATGGAAAACTCTTCAGAGGGTGACTGGCTTGTTACATATCCCAACGTAGAGATGTTCATCTGGGAATACAGACGTCCCACTCTGACTATGCCCAACGATTACCAGATGCTTTTATGGCCCTGTCTTGAAGAGCATGGAGTGCGGTATGTGGTCATTGACAGCTATCTTCCAGTGCTCAGACCGCACCTTTCAGAGAGATGGATACGATCACCGGTGGGAGGATGGGGAATCACTGATCCTCCTCCATTTCTCACGGAAGTTTACAGAAGCACTTCGGGAGAATTCATAGTGTACGAAATGATCGGAGAAGTTCCTGAAGGATTCATGCACGTGGATACGCTGCCCAGAGATAATATGCGGGCTCTGCCTCCGGGAGGCATACTACACTGACTCAACTTACGTTACTTCAGCAGAGTGAATTTCACAGTTTCCGTTCCGTGGAGGCCTGAAGCTCTTACAATATATATTCCGCTAACGTCATTTTCGGGAAACCATCTGATGCTGTGGGATCCATGATTGAATTCCTCATCCGCAATTGTCTCAAGGAGATGTCCTGATATACTGTAAACGGAAATATGTACCCTGCACCTTTGCATGACTGCAAGATTGATAACCAGATAGTCCGAAACAGGATTTGTCGGGCATGAAAGTATCAGAACGGAAGTATCATCGCATGGTGTCTCACCTTCAACAGACAGATGCCCTTCGCCTATGTCAAGTATGATCCCCTCTATGATATTCATGCCGTAAGGCATTCCTGACAGCGGGAACTGATACCAGCCGTTATAGGCTCCGCCCCAGCCGAAATTCAGATGATAGAATTCATCGGTATTGTAGCCATCGATAATCAAATTATGGCCGCATGTCGGCCCCGCATCCACAATCGCCAGATGAGCAGGCATGGCATTAATCATGTTTTCCGAAAGTCTCTCGTAAAGGCTGTCGGAAGATGCGTCGAGCAGGCTGCAGTCGGTGAAGTTGAACATCAGATATGCATCGTAGGCCTGATTTACCCCGAAAGTGCCTGAAACTGAGGCTGAATAAACCTGCTTGCAGGCTCCCCCGGAGGCATATACAAGTGCAGCTTTGTCGGAATTAGTGATCAATACCTGGTTCAAATAGTGGATTTCCAGGGTATCCAGATATACGTTCAGCTCCGGCCAGGAGGGAAAATCATGGGCTACATGATCATCATCTATCCAGTAGTCCTCATAGAAATTATGGTAGTAGTCGTCATCGTCGCTGAACTGGGTGGCGTTTGTGGTTTCTCCGAAATTCAGAATTGATGCCATGGCAACCGCGGGGCAGCCCGCAACACTCCTGGAGCCCGCGATAAGGTCCATTGGGCAGTATCCGTTATAGGGCGCCTCCTGAGTCCAGTTTTCCATGAGCCAACCTTCTGTGGGTGTGGTTCCCGCAGGAGGCCATTGCTCAAAAAGGTAGTCAGATAGCAACACGTAATTTCTCGAGGAATACTCTTCCCACCAGGTACGATGCACCTGAAGCAGTTCCGGAGGAGCGTCATCCAGGGATGACAGTCTCAGTTCGATATCCCTTCTTATCATGTCAAGAAGGATACTTTTCTCCTCTTCTTCTATCATACAGTTATTCGAGTAAGAGTAAGCGATTACAGGAGGCAGTTCGTTATCGGCAGTTGTTACTATGTATCCCGCAGGGCTCAGTTCAAATGCGAACGCAAGGGTCATATAATCCTGATAGCTTTCAAGAACGATGCAGTCAACAATTGAGAAATCATCATCCTGCCTGTCACGGATCAGTTTCGATTCAGCGACAATTTCAGCTTCGTACTGATCAACTGGCATCGCGCTTAAAATACTGAAGAGAAACGCGAACATGGACATGAATACTATGGGAAGTTTCATTTCACCCTCCTGTACATGATCAATAAAGGAATATTCTAAAGATAATATAGAGAAAAATGATCTTCAGCCAAAATCGGAAGCAGATTTATTACGTATATTACGCAGGGAGCGACGATCGCCGCCCCCCGCGAAGATCAAGATCAGTTGATGATCGAACTGGTGAGATCGTAGACCATGTACATGGTTCCACCCGAACCGGTCGTGTTAATAAGATAGTTAACAACACCGGTTCCCCTTGAGAGGAACAGATCGAAATAGAAACCCGGGTCTGCCGAATCGGTGTCTCTGAGATTGGCGCAGCCGGTAAAAGATCCGGCCGGCACTGTGACACTTGCCGAGAGGGAAAGGACCGTTCTGGTAATTGTCGGCTCAGAGGTGTCCGGTGTCCAGGTGTTACCAAGCGTAACCGGCATTTCCAGGAAAAGTTGATAGTCGGTTGCTGTGGTGTCGTCGTACATTCTCAGTTCGGTATCGGTTTTATGCGCATAGATTAGCATTGTTTCGGTATATGTGAACGATGTGTCAGGATTGGTCCATATCGTGGTTGTACTATCCTGGATTGTGTAAAGCTGGAAGCCCAGCTGATGAGTTGTCGTTCCAATGATTCTTGTGACGTTGGACCCGGTTAAGGAAGTGGTATCGGCGTCAGTTGTGATGATGTATCCACTCAACGAGTAGTTCCACTGATTGCCGACTGACATGGGCAGATAATCCTCGTTCTCACTTGGACCTGTTGAACTGCTCCCGCAACCGATAAGCAGAGATATTACTGAAAGAACTGCTACAAGTTTCCGCATGTTATCCTCTCTTTATCAGGATTCTGTTACATCCGGACTATCCGGACGGAACGGGTAGCATAGATAAAATGTACAAAATTGTCCAGTTTCGGAGTGCAGAGTCGAATCATGCTTCTTGCGGAAGCGTGCTGAGATCTCTCATAAGGCTCCTAGCAGTTATTTAAATGCCTGTATATATTTTCCTTTCATGGGAGTGTGATTACATTCAGCACACCATAACTGCCATCCGTTAATCGAAAGGAGCCCATGGCTGGACTACGGATATTCTTACTGGTTCTGGGCGTGTTCCTTATCCTGCTTGGTCTGATGTTCATTATAGCCTCGGCGGACAGCGATTTCCTGCCCAGGCTTATAATTGGATTTTCCATGCTTGCGGTTGGAGCATTTCTTATAAGAAAGTGTATACGAGAACCCGCTGACAAAACCGTTGTTATCTCCAGGACACTTGAACTTAGCGGAGATGTGAACCTTGAAGACCTCACGTGCGAAAAATGCGGAGCGGGACTCAGCTCTGAAAATATATCTCTGAAAGCAGGTACAATTTTCGTATCGTGCCCTTACTGTAGAACGGAATATCAGATAGAGGAGAAACCCAAATGGTAAAATTTCTCCTGGCTGCTCTTGCCGTTTTCAGTATCGGCGCCCGTGCTCAGAACTACGGGTTCTCCATTCCCCGGTTTCATTGTACCGTAACGGTTAATCACGACAACAGCCTTGAGATCGACTATAAGATAGAGTTTGCCTGCGCAGCAGGCTGCCACCCGCTTGATATCATCGATATTGGATTTCCCACCGGGGATTACGATCTTGGGAGCATTGAGGCATCCGTAGACGGTCTGTCTTCAAAAGGGATATACCCTTCTACCTATATCGATAATGGGGTTGAAGTACACCACGGGAACAGCACGATTTACCCCGGTGAGAATGCCGTTTTCCGGCTCAGCGGGATTAACCGCAACATGGTTTTCAGAGATACAGAGGACGATGGGTATGCTTCTGTAGAATTTTCACCCACATGGTTCGATGACGGTTTCCTGAGAGGAAACACCGAGTTCACGCTTGTAATGGTTTTTCCACCCGGGGCCCTCCCCGGCAGCGTGAGATATCATGAAATACCCTTCACCAGTTCATCTGTAGACAGTTCCGGGAGGGTTCTGTACCTCTGGGAAGCAAGAAGGAAAATTTCGGAATCGTTCATGGTCGGGATCTCCTTCCCTGTGCACCTTGTAACAGGACCTCTTTCCGAACGACCGGCACCGCCTTTGCTGAGTCCGCAGGCTCTTAGGCTGCTTATTACCATTTGTATAGTATCCCTTTTTTCCGGGTTTTTCATCTGGGCCGTTGTCAGATCTGTCAGAAATACAAAGAAACGGCGTGTCAGTTACCTGCCTCCCACGATAGGCGTTGAAGGTTCCAGCATTCGAAGGGGGCTGACGGCTCCGTTTGCAGCCCTTCTTCTGGAGGAAAGGCTGAAAAAGGTGTTTGTACTTATCCTGTTCGGACTTCTCCGGAAGGGAGCGCTTCAACTGAGTGGTTCCGGATCAGATGCCAGCGTAATCAAAACCGGTTACGAGAAGGGTTTGAGAAGCTACGAGAAGGCAATTATCGACATGCTTCCTGACCCGGACGATCAGAAGTATCCTCCTGTGGATGCAGTTAAAAAAGTCTTTATTGACATGATAGATGAGCTGAAGGAGAAAATGGAAGGCTTTGACATTGAGGAAACAAGGGAGTACTACAGGAGCATAATCAGCAATGCATGGCAAATGGTGAGGGAAGCCGGGTCACCTGATAAGGCTGCTTTGATACTTTCAGAGCGTTTCGCGTGGCTCTTTGTGGACGACAGTTTCAACAGTATGGTTAATGACCTTCCATCGGTTACAACCACAACATATCCTGTGTGGTTCAGAAATATCATCCTCCACACGAATGCATTTTCCGGAGGAGCAAGCATCACCGAAGTCTGTTCCTCCCTTGCAGGTACGCTTGAGGGGGTTGCAGGGAGGACGGTTTCATCTCTGACGAAGCTCTCTTCAATAGTAACTTCAGTGACCAATCCTGTTCCTGTGTCCAGGTCATACAGCGGAAGTTCCAGAGGCTCTTCCTGCGCCTGCGCGTGCGCCTGTGCGGGATGTGCCTGCGCCTGTGCCGGCGGGGGGAGGTAGAAATGTTTCACAATGCACCGTCAGCCGGTGACAGGATCACCCCTCCTGGTCTGCACCATTTCAGAAGCAGGAACGGACGCCACAGATTTCACCTGAGGGTTGAGGAGGACGGTGGCGGCATTCTAACCGTTGATGCTTCCAGGATACTGCACCTTAACAGGGTTGCATGCGATTCCGCTTGGATGATACTTTCGGGAGTTCCGGAAGGTATGATCATCGAAAGTATTCGATCCAGGTACAGTATACGCAGGAAACGGGCGGCTCAAGACCTGGCGGATTTCAGTGCCGTATTCTCGAGTATACTGGAAAGCGGCGCGGGAGAACCGGTTATTTATGACAACCTTGAAGTGATGGATCCATTCAAAAGGCCAGTATCTGCGCCATACAGGATGGACCTCGCCCTTACATATCGCTGTAATCTGGCCTGCTCCCACTGCTACAACGTAACGAGGGATAAAAGTGAACTGACAACCGGGCAGTGGATGGATGTGATCAAGAAAGCATGGGACATTGGAATTCCACACGTAATATTCACCGGCGGGGAAGCGACGCTTCGGGACGATCTCGTGGAACTGACAGGATTCGCCGAATCACTGGGCCTGGTGACCGGGCTTCTTACCAACGGAGTAAAACTTGCTGACCCTGGTTATGTAAACGAATTGAAGGAAGCTGGTATCGATCACATTCAGATAACCCTCGAATCCTCTAATCCCGAGATCCATAACAGAATGACCGGCATGGAGAGTTTCCGGGATACTGTTGCCGGTGTTTCCAACTGTCTGGATGCAGGGATTCATACTATTACGAATACTACAATAACAAAGGCCAATGCGGATTCGATCACCGATACCGTTTCATTCCTGAGTGAATTGGGGCTTTCTACTTTCGCGGCAAACGCCGTGATACACAGTGGCAGAGCCCTGGAGAGCGACTTTTCTCTCCCGATTGAGAAACTGGAGGGAGTGCTCCTGGACATTTCCAGAATAGCTGCCGACCTTGGTATGCGCCTGATATGGTACTCACCGACAAGGTATTGCCATTTAAATCCCCTTGAGTTTGATCTTGGTCCCAAAAGGTGCACAGCCGGGGAATACAACCTTTGTATCGAACCTGATGGAGAAGTTCTTCCCTGTCAGAGCTGGTACGAATCCGCCGGAAACATACTCACCGAAGACTGGGATGATATCTGGAACGGAGAATTTCTCAGATCCATTCGCAGCAGAGACTGGGCCGTGGCTGAGTGCGGAGACTGCGTCCATTTCAGTATCTGCGGAGGAGGATGTCCACTTGAGCGAAAGAATGGTGCCGCCTGCAGAGACTCAATGTAAAAATAATATCCAGGCAGGTGTGTACAGAAGGCAGTTCATCGAACTTACACGGCTGAGAAGACACATCTGCTCAATCACACCATTCAGAAGGTTCAGAACAATGATTGAACCCGGGTGCGGAACGGGGCTTCTTGCCAGGGAAATTACAGCCATAACCGATGCTTCATATACCGGAATCGATATAAGTGACAGCATACTTTCGATCGCGCGAAGGAATACTCCCGAGAGAGAAGGTATAAACTTCGTTCATGATGATGCCCTCGAATTCCTCCCGTCGACGGACGCTTTCTTCTCTTCCTTCTTCCTGACCGGTCTGACCGATCCTGCCGTCTTTCTCCGCAGAGCTGCAGATGTTCTCCCGCCGGGGGGGTTCTATATCGTTTTCGGAGAATACAACTACTCCGGCACAAGAGAAGATCCTCCATCCGGTCTTGCCGGAAAGATCATGGAAAGTCTCCGAATGGATGGTTTTTCAATTGATCTTGG
>JAUVUL010000214.1 GCA_030600975.1 Candidatus Aegiribacteria sp. | reverse complement strand
GGAGGAAAGACAACAAAACCAACACTATCGATTTATGCATAAACAATCCCTTTAGTTCATACAAGGCTGTTGTTAAGCGCCCGACGCGGGCATCCGGTTCACTGGATTGGAAAGCTCAGAAAAGCCAATGGCCTCAGGCCATCGGCTTGAAATCTGGCAACGAAGCCACACGCTTCAGCCATGCCAGAATCGCCGGATAGTACCTTCAAGGTTCGTCCTTGCCTCTGCGAATGGAGTTACATTACTCCATCTCCATTCACTCGGCTCTTCTTCACTGGTACCGCCCCATGTCCAGCCGCTTACAAGACCCAGTTCTTCCCAGTTATTACCGTTCCAGCTCAAAGAACCGGTGTAATCGCGCCCGCCCTCACGGGTAACGATATTGACAACACCGGACTGTGCATTACCGTATTCGGCACCGAAACCACCAGTTATAATGGAGGTTTCAGCAACACCGTTCATGGGAATGCTGCTTGTAAAGCTTCGGCTTGTGGGGTCTACCTGGGCAACACCGTCAACTATATAGGTGACTTCGCCACTGCGACCGCCCCTGAAGTGCAGCCCGCCACGATTCGCGACTCCTGCCTGGCGGTTTACAACATCGGCAATACCCGAAACCGGCATCGTTTTGATCTCATCACGTCCAACCACATGAAACGTCTCTGTGGCGTCCATCATGATCATTCCTCTTGAATCCGTTACCGTTATGGTTGTACTTCCAACAGTAGCAGGATCAAGGGAAAAGTTCATTGGAGAAGTCTGGTCGACTACGACCGCTACTCCATCTGCGGTCTTGTCACTCATACCAACCATCGTTGCCATTATGCTGTACATACCGGGCTGAAGGTTGATAATAAAATACTCTCCGTTAGCATCCGTCATCGCGCCGTAGGAAGTTCCCACGACCATAACGGTGGCACCTATTAACGGGCTACCTGAAGTGTCGGTTACCCTTCCGGCAATTTTACCTGTGGTACCTGCCGTTACTGACAGAGCCACGAACAGCACAAGTGCAAAAGACATTATCATTGCTTTTCTACGCACCGCTGTAGCTCCTTTCTTCTGTCCGCAACCTATGATGCGGATAAAATATATTTCAGCCATGAAAAAGTAATAATTCGACACCTCCCCTTTACTTTTTCAAGAGCTGCGCAAACCATTGGTGTTACGATATTTATTACAGTCTAGAACCGTTCTGAGAATACACCTCCTCAGTAAGTTACATACCATCTGAATAAACCATACGACCGGCTTGAAGCGCCGTCAAGCCGGTCTGCGTCAAATTCAACCGCCAATTCCAAGTAACCGGGGAATTGTCGGAATCCAATCGAAAATCAAAAACTGACAACGCCCGATGAGCAGACTTATTCTTGCCATTATCGTATAACCGAAACTCGCTCCGAATGCGACCATCAGGATTGTGATTCCTACATTAGCGGTTTTACCTACAATTCCGGTATGTGCCTTGGAAAAGAAGAAGTAAACAAGACCGGTAATTACACCCACAACAAGGAGAGTATTACTGAATATAGTCCAGACTCCACCTGAGCTGACAGAGATAATCGTTCCTTTAACCTGTGCCATCGCGTTCGTCTGAAAGAAGGATACCATGTTCAGTCCGGCTCCGGTTCCGATCATCATTCCGATTGCCATTCGAGAGAGCCCGGATATCTTCGGTATTATCCTTGCCAGCATGAACAGCCCGAATACTCCCGGGATTATCCAAATCCAGTTAAATCCGCCGCCCTCGGGAAACATCTGCTGCCACCAGTTCGGCTTGAGTATATTCTCAATACTGTAAATGACCCAGTAACCCGCACTCATGCCGACAAACAGATGTTCGGCAAACTTGTAGAACGGATTGTCTCTATAAAGGAAGCTGTAAAGGCAGAGAGTCAGCGCTGCTCCCAGCCAGATGCCGAGTATTTCCCAGTTCATTCCCTGCCTCCTTTCTTCTTCTTCTCCGAGAAGTAAGCAACATTACCTATTATTATGAACAGCATTATTACCAGATGTGCCACCGACTGGGGAGCCATTCCCTCTACTGCCGGACCTTCCTGAATCCCCACAAGAGTTTCGTAATCGGCAGCTCCCTTCAATCCGCCAAGCAGCCCGACCATCTGACCTGTCTGCAGATACGTATAGAATTGTGGAGCGCTGACAGCGGTGCATCCGCCACCAACAGGCACTCCGAATCTGTCACCGGCCATCATGACCCAGGCCGGTACACCGGGGTCGCCTGCTGACAGGGTGATAACCAGATCAAAACTGGCCAGATCGGATATCTGTTCAAGCATCGGGATCTCGTCCCATGGAAGGTTATCCCTGTCCGTCGGAAATACCGCGTTCATGCTCGAACCAAGGCGGACTATCATGATCGCACCGCCGGTCTTATACCCAAGATTGCACCCGTCCTCGTACTGTTCTTTCCCGAGGCTGTCCGCTACATTGGACATAACTTCCTGCGCCAGGCTCGCTCCCTCCGGCCAGAGCGCCATACATACCACATTGATATCTTTTCTCATGAGATGAGTCGTAATAGCGATAGCCATAGGATGCAGCTCCGGCATAGTTGAAGGACCATAATCGAAACTCATCAGAACATCACAACCTTCAGGCAATGCATCGACGTATTCGTACATGTCCCTGCTGGGCTCAGCCCCCACGGGATTGGGGAAGATGAGATGTGTTGTAACAGGAATGATCACAGACAGCGCGATAAGGATGAAAATTATCCTTCTGTCCGTATTTCCGAGTTTTTCTATTATGGAGGCCATTATTCCGTACCTCCCAGATAACTACGCTCGATTCCGAAAATCATTCGGAGGGAAGTGGACACGACTCCCATCGCTGCTCCTATCATGACAGCTCTCTGACCCGCGGTATTGGGAAAGGTCATGAGCCAGACTTTGGCAAGCGGAATCTTATCCCAGATCATGGCTCCTATCGGCACCTGTCCGAGCATTACAATGAACGCGGATGTGAGAAGAAGTGTAGCCCTCCAGTTGGATGCGCGGAATGCTCTGAAGGCGGCGGAAGCGACAAAGAAAGCAAGCAGGCTGAACATTGTCGAGCCCATCGGAGCAACCATGTTCATGAACATGAAGTCAAAAGGTCTGGCTGATGTTACACCATATATAAGACCGGCCACAAACATCGCCATAAAACCGATTATGGTCACCGGGCTGTACTTCCAGTTCTTCAGTTTCAGTTTGATCTTCCTGAAATGCACATGCATGAGGTTGAGCGCTCCGAGGAAGATCGCCGCCGCGGTAACGATCATAAACCATTCCTGAAGGTTGTCTCCCATGATATTGATCGGCCAGTGAGGAACAAAAAAATGGAGAACCATTATCATGCCTGAAACGAAGGTTATCGCAAGCGGTATTATGAGTCTCATACCAACCTCCTAATTCACGGTTACGAGTTTGCGGAGGAACTCGGCAATACTCTTCATCGGAGACCAGAAGTCTCCTAAGGACGCGGCTATGACGCCGACAATGATAAGAATGAGGAAGAATAACTTACCCGCGTCCTGCCCCTTGAGACTGCCAAGCAGCTTTGCTTCTCGCGAAAGATAGGCGCTTGCCGCGAACAGTTCTTCACCTATCAACGTATAATCGCATGCCGCTACGAAGAACGGTATCTGGCTGGGCATGGCGGTTCCGGCTATCTGTATGGCTCCCACACTTCTTCCAGTTTCCGCGAGAATGAGGCTTTCCGCGTAGAAACAGCCGAGCAGGAATATCGCGGCCGGTTTCTCTCTGACCATGATTCCATCCACACCGGCCGCATACCCGAACTGGTCGTCTGTAAGGTATTGTATATTTTCCTTATTATATGCGTCCGATCTGCCGGCCTGAAGATAACCCTCCTTGACCACTTCCTGCGCAACGCTCATTACAACGCTTCTACTTGTTGGAACAAGTAGTGGAGATCCATACTCGGCGGTTTTTCTCGCGACTCTTCCCAGAATAACTATACTAGCTATCGTCTGGATATTATCCATATCCATTATACCGGGTATGAATAGAACAGGTTTACCCATTTCGGTTGCTCTGCCAACAGCATCATCAACCGCAGCAAGCCCTGCTATTTCGCGAATGTAGAGTTCTTTCCCCCGTTTTCCGGTTTCGATATAGTAAACTATGACTGCCATTATCAAGAAAAGGATAATAAACATTCCAACGCGGCCCCTGTAGATCCACTGGGCTGAAGACACGGCCTGGGCTCTTTCCGAACATGACTCTACGGTACCCTCCAGATAGGAGACTATCCAGTAGCTGTATTCAGTACCGTTGTCCGCCAATCGATCATTATACATGACAATACTCACCGGCATCGTGGCAATAAGTTCTTCTCCTCCGGAGGGATCGCTCCTCATCACTCCCAGTGAATCCGGGATAATACCGTCGGTTTCCATGAACCAGGTCAGGCTGACCGAACCGCCCGCATCTTCCGGCGTATCAGAAGCTTCGAGATCAACCGCTCTGAGCACATGCAATTCCTCCCCCACCTCAGTCACGACGCTTTCAGGCGGGTCTGTGTTATCGGCCATGACTGCTCCCGCCGCAAATAACAGCAGGATAATCATAAAGACCGAAAGATTATTCATACTCCCTCCTTACCTGTGACCAGGAGCCTGTTCGACAATGAAACATTGCCAGACACACTC
>JAUVUL010000304.1 GCA_030600975.1 Candidatus Aegiribacteria sp. | reverse complement strand
TCCATCGACTACGGAGTGATGGAAAAGGCCGATAACGTTGTAATGGTTCCCGCGCAGTTCGGATGGAACGATATAGGAGACTGGCCCTCCGCCAGAAGATGCGGGGTGGGCAGGGGAGAGGTGCTTGCAATAGACAGCGAGAACACAACCGTATGGAACGGGGGCAAGCTTACCGTTCTTCTGGGGGTAAACGATGTATCCATAGTGGAGACTGATTCCGTAACCCTTGTGATGAGTGATGAATATTCTCAGAAACTAAGAGAAATCGTTGCAGAACTTGAAGATAAAAAACCGGGTATTGTGTAGAATATATATGGAAATCGAACATTTCGAACATCTTTCTGCTGTCTGCAAGATACTGAATTCCCTCGAGGATGCATCTTCAGTAATTCAACAGGTTGTTGATTCAGTATCTGAATTCCAGGATATCGATTCTGCGGGAGTATACGTTCTTGACAGCAGTTCAGGAGATTATGTACTGGAATACCATGCAGGGCTGCCAACATATTTCATTGATTCCTATTCCAGATTCGAGCCAGGTTCAGCACTTCATGAAATACTGAATTATGATGGGAACGCATTCCCGGACTTCCCCGAAGAAAGCCTTTTCACAGTCAGTTCGCAGGTATTTCTGAAGGGATTGTTCCCACTGTCCCTGAACGAAACCGCTACATCGGTCATGTTCATCGCATCATCAGAGCCGGGTACTTTACCTGAAGAAATCCGCTCGATAATTAAAGCACTGCTATCTATGGTCAAAGCGTCAGTCTTTCGAATCGCCGCAGAAAACAGAGCCCTCATGAGTGACAGGGAACATTCCCTTCTACTGGAAAGAGTCCGCGATCCCATCCTTGCTCTCAACGATAACCTGGAAGTGAAGTACTGCAACGGAGCATTCAGGCAGCTTGTCTGTTTTGAAGAGGGATTCATTGAAACAGCAGGATTTTCCGAGGTTGCAGGTAATGAACTCGGGAAGCTGCTGCAAGACAGGTTCGATGAAGTTCTTGATTCCGACGACGGATTCTGCAGCACTACCTGTGAATTCCGCGAAAGAACATTCAATACGCTTATTTCCAGAACACCAGACGGTCTGTTAGTTCTGATGAACGATATCACCGAAGTTGAACAAATGCGCAAAAAATCGAATTTCAGGGAAAGGTTTGAAAGCCTGCTCATCAATATTTCCACTGATTTCATAGAAATGCGTGGGAGCGCCCTCAACCTTGGTATTAATGATGCCCTTCTGAATATCGGTGTGTCAATTGAGGTTGACAGGGCGTACTTTTTCCAGTTCAGTGATGAACTGATGATCATGAACAACACACATGAATGGTGCGCAACAAATATTCAGCCGATGATTGATAATATGCAGGGACTGAGAACCGACGATTACCCGTGGTGGATGAACAGGCTTAACAGGCACTGGGCCTTACAAATACCCAGGGTTTCCGATCTTCCCTCCTGGGCCGAGGCTGAAAGGGAACTGTTTGAATCCCGGGAAATTCAATCTCTGCTCGTAGTTCCTGTAGTTCATGGCAGAGACCTGATAGGTTTCCTTGGTTTTGACAGTGTAAATCAGGAGAGGTTCTGGAGCGAGGACATAATTGATCTTCTGAGAATTGTAGGTGATGCAATTGGCAACGCACTTGTGCGGAACAGAATGGAAAAGGAACTCATCGAAATGTACAGACGGGCTGAGAAGGAAGCTCAGGTAAATGCGGTTCTTCTTAAGGAGGTTAATCACAGGGTCAAGAATAATTTGTCTGAGATTATTGGCCTCCTTTACGCCCAGAAACGTTTCGCTTCGAACAGCGATGATTTTGCTGAGTTCGTTCAAAACCTCATCAGCAGGATCCGCGGTCTCGCAACTGTTCATGATATGCTTTCCAGTTCCGGCTGGAGCCCCCTTGAACTGACCCGGCTTGCCAGGGGAATAATCAATAAAGCGATTGCCAACGTCTCCGACAGCAAGAAACTGAAAGCATCCATTTCAAAAACCTCGATACATGTGAACCCCAACCAGGCACATGCCCTTGCCCTGATACTGAACGAACTGGTCAGAAATTCGCTGAAGCATGCGCTGATCGACCGGGATTCACTGAAGATCAAAGTCAGAATGCGCAGGAATCGGGCTGGTCGGATTACACTTGTTTACAGTGATAACGGTCCGGGATATCCCGAAGATGTCCTGGAGCATGACAGGAAAAATCTGGGTCTTGATCTGATTCAGAATTTGACTATAAAGAACCTGCAGGGCGAACTGACTCTGCAGAACGATGGGGGAGCCTCTGCAAGGATAAGTTTCTGCAGGACCGTTACGGAGGATAGAACCAATGAAAGTAAGTGAAAAAAGGAGAGTACTGGTTGTTGAGGATGACCATCTGGTTTCTGAGATGATCAGAGGAATGCTGGAGGAACTGGGATACGAAATTGCAGGAGAAGCCGAGGATGGACACGAAGCTCTGGGAATAGTCAAGGAATTACAGCCCGATGTAGTAATTATGGATATTAAGATGCCGAGAATGTCGGGTATCGAAGCAGCGATTCTTATCCAGAAGCATTTCCCCACACCTATTGTGATTCTGAGTGCTTACGAGACCGAGGACCTTGTGAAAGAAGCATCCCGAGCGGGAGTAGGAGCCTTCGTCGTAAAGCCTCCTCAACCGGCTGAGCTCTTCAGGGCAATAGAAATTGCCTGCGGCAGATTCGAAGATATGGTGGAGCTTAGTGATATCCGCAGGAAGCACGAACAAGCTATGAAAACAATTGAGAGTCTTTCAAGACTTCTGCCTGTGTGTCCCGGATGCGGTGAAGAAAAGAACGATGAGGATTATTCGAAAATGCTGAACATGTACCTCTCCGGTATACCAGTAGAGGAGATCAGCAGATACCTCTGTTCCCACTGCGGGAGCAGGGCAGATTCCGAGAAGATTAACTGATCCTTCTAGGGCCTTCAGCCTGAATTCTCACGGCTGAACCCACCCTGAGCCAGTTGTAGCTCCATCGGGCTGTAGTCTCACCAAGTCTTATGCAGCCATGCGACCTTCTGGTGCCCAGAAAATTCGTACCGGAAAGAAAAGTCTGATGAAGTCCTATCTGGCCGGAGGAATGTATGCACAGCCAGTAGGGCATCCTGACGCCGTAGGAACTGGATACTGGAGCCCGTCGTCTGTACAGGACCTCGAATGTTCCAATTGGTGTATCGAAACCCGCTCTTCCTGTGGAAACCAGCGACAGGTTGGCTTCTCTGCCGTTCTCAAGGAAAATGATGGTTTGACAGTCAACGAGAATGACTGCTTCTCTGGATGAAGTGTTTTCGGGACCGCCATTCGAACCACGGTGCCAGAAAGGTTAATGTTCTATACCGGGACCGGTCAGTGCAAACGTTTTCCAATAGAGAAGGAACCTTTTCGATCCTCCCCGAATCGTACGATTCATTTGAAAGCATCTTCGCCCGGCTGGATCAGATTCTCATCAACGCCGACTACGGCTACCGCCGCAGCCCCGGCGACGCTCCGCAGATCAACGACGGTTGTCGGGCTCCGATGTAGACGCCGGCCGGCGGGTGTTGGTGGGCCGATGCGTGTCGTCCCCATCCACCGCATGGACCCCGTGAATCGGGACCGC
>JAUVUL010000259.1 GCA_030600975.1 Candidatus Aegiribacteria sp. | reverse complement strand
TGATCAAGTATATTTCTACTGGAGCAGCATGGGGATCGAAGGCGGTTCTATTATTGAGGAGTTCGCACTCACCGCAGTTCCCAATCCTTCTATTGGAGGGGTATCCATTGTAGTTCCCACCTTATATGCTGAAGATGTTGAGCTTTTTGTTTACGATCTTTCCGGTAAGCTTGTAAGGAAGCTGTCTGAGCGGAATGGAAGCACCTTCATATGGGACGGCAGTGATTCCTCCGGGCATGAAGCCCCCTCCGGTACCTACATCATCCGGGGAGTTATTGAAGAGAGGTCAGCTACGGTGAGGTTTGTGAAGCTGTAATTTTCTGAGAAGCAAGCTGATATGTCAGTTATGAAATAGTATGTTATTACTTTCATAACAGAACGGATGGATTTGTATTCAGTATTGTAGCGGTTGTGTATTCTGTGTAAATGGTGGGAATTATGAACAACGTAGTTATTGAATACCGTTTCAGGTTGTCCGATGATAAGACTGAGGAGTTCCGTGTTGAGTTGGATCCTGCAAAGCTCAACCTGGTGGCGGAAGTTCCTGAAAATCCTCCCGCATGGACTGAACTTGATTTTCATCAGTGTCCCAACTGTCCGCTCGATAAGGACAGTCACAGGTACTGCCCTCTCGCATTGAGCATAGTGGATATCGTGGAGCATTTCGACCATGTGCTTTCTTACGACAGTATACATCTTGATGTCCTTACAGAGGACAGGCATATATCTCAGCAGACCTCCGCACAGATGGGGCTGAGTTCACTGATGGGGCTTTTAATAGCAACTTCAGGTTGCCCGCATACTGAATATTTCAAGCCAATGGCGCGTTTTCACCTGCCGCTTGCCAGCAGGGACGAAACCATTTATCGGGCTGTGTCAACGTATCTTCTTGCGCAGTATTTCATTCACAGGGAAGGCGGAGAAGCTGATTTTAAGCTGGAAGGGCTGAAAAGGATATACGATAACATTCAGGAAGTGAATTACTCGGTCGCCGAGAGGCTCAGGGCAGCCAGCAAAGCTGACTCGCCGGTAAATGCAATTGTGATACTGGATACTTACGCCAAGGCCATTCCATTTGTCATAGAGGATTCCCTCGAGTACATAAAGTACCTGTTCGACCCGTACATCAAGAAATAGCAGGAATCACCCGCACTGTTTTCAACTTCCTGCTGTCAATATTTTTCATTCGGTCAGACAAAATGCAACAAAAGAGAAAAGAGAAAATACTATGGAGAATCTGCAGGAACAGATCAAGGAATTAAAGGACAGAATCGAACTGCTGGAAAAGAACAGTCCCGGGGATAAGTTATCGATAATTGTTTTTTCCGGTTCATTGGATAAACTTATTGCGGCTTTTGTTTTAGCAACAGGAGCAGCTGCAATGGGATCAGAAGTTACGTTGTTTTTCACATTCTGGGGAACTACTGCCCTGAGGAAGAAAATCAAGTTAAAGAAAGATTTCATGTCCAGGGTGTTCGGATTTCTTCTTCCGACGGGATTTGATCAGCTAAAACTGTCAAAGCTGAACATGGCAGGTGCAGGAACCTCTATCATGAAGTCATTGATGAAGAAGAAGAATATCGTCACACTCGCTGAAATGCTGGAACTCTCTCAGGAAATGAATATTAAGATCAACATCTGTGAAATGTCAATGGATTTAATGGGAATGAAACACGAAGAGATGGTTGATTACAAGAATCTTGAATACTGTGGAGTTGCGAGATTTCTATCTGAAGCTTATGAGAGCAGGAATAGTTTTTTCATATGATCAGAGCTGTGATCACCCGCGCTGTTTTCTACTTCCCCCCCTCAGGAGAAGCACCAGGAAGAAGGGGCCGCCGATCAGTGACATCACAATACCGATTGGAAGCTCGGCCGGGCTGATAACAACTCTTGAAAGAGAATCGGCAAGAATGACAAGCAGCATACCTCCCATTGCTGAGGCTGGAACAAGGTATCTGTAATCAGACCCGACGAATCTCCTCATTATATGGGGAACCATCAACCCCACAAATCCGACGGGACCCACTACTCCTACGGTTGATCCTGCAAGAAGCGCGGCGGTCGCAAGCAGCAGATTCCTTTCCTTGTTTACTGAAACACCTCTGGTGTGGGCAATATCATCGCCCTGTGAAATCTGATTCAGAACTCCCGTTCTCGTGATCACAACAAGCATTCCCAGGATTACCGGCGGGACAAGGAATAGAGGTTTCTTCCATCCGATTACCGCCATGTCACCCATCATCCATCGTACTATCTCCATAATCCTTGAGGCATCACTGAAATACTCGAACAGAAGAAGGATCGATGCGCCCACGAGGTTCATGGTGATTCCGGCCAGAAGGAGTGTTGAACCGTAATCACCCCTCCTGCTCCGGTAGGCAAGAGCGTAAACAAGAATAACAGCCAGCAGGGCTCCCGCTGTCCCGGCGGCGACAAGGCCCATAACCGGTATGAAAAGACCGGACACGATCACTGAACCGGCTACCAGCCCGGCTCCTGCAGATATGCCAAGAGTATAGGGTGTTGCCAGATCATTCCTCAGTATGGACTGAAGAATACAGCCCGAAACGGACAGAGCGCTTCCGGAAAGCAGCGCAAGTACTAACCTGGGCAGCCTGAGTCTCATGATAACCCATTCCGGAGGGTGCTCTATGGGTCCGGCGAGAAGCGACAGAATGCCGGCCAGAATAACGGACAGTGCAAGAAGGATCCAGAATCCTGACGACGGCCTTGAAGCGATTCCGCTTTTCATTGTTTCATTTCTGGTACGATAACCCAGGAGCGGGTTACCCTGTCATGAGAGACAAAAAGATTGACATCGAATACTTCCGACAGGATCTCAGTTGTAAAAACATCGGAGGGGCTGCCAAAGGCCATGGAGCTTCCTTTGGAAAGAACAAGCACTGAATCGAGATACCTTCCGGAAAGCGCGACTTCGTGGGTGCTGACAAGAACGGTAATTCCTCTGCGGGAGAGCTTTTTCAGCAGAAGCCACATATTCAGCTGATGCCTGAAGTCCAGGGACGAGCCCGGCTCATCCAGAAGGAGAAGCTCGGGTTCCTGCGCAAGCGCCGATGCGAGCAGTACCAGACGTTTCTCTCCGCCTGAAAGGTTTGAGAATACTCTGTCCCGCAGATCCCATGTATCCGTTTCAATCATACATTTCTCAGCCGTTTCCAGGTCCTCCACGGAATCCAGAGCCCATCCACTTCTGTAGGGATGCCTGCCGAGGAGAACGGTTTCAGAAACGGTCAATCGGGACTGAGGATTGAAGTTCTGCGGAAGATACGATACCAGTCTGGCCTTCTGATTGTTCGAAAGTGAAGACAGGCTGCTGCCGCAGATGGATATATCACCGGAAAAATCAACTCCAATCTGGAGTATGCTCCTGAACAGGGTGCTTTTCCCGGCGCCGTTGGGGCCGATCAGCCCGCATATCTCCCCTGGTACGATCGTAAGGTTTATATCCGAAAGTACCCGGTTACTTCCATAGCCAGCGCTTAGATTGCTGATACTCAGAGCAGGCACGAACATATCCTTTCAGCTATTCTGCCAATTCTTCCCCCGGGAATCATAATGTACGACTCGAAGAGACAGTGTACCCTGCCGGGTTCAAAACCCAGCCCCGCCAGGTAATTCTCTTCCGAAGACGTTATCTTCTCCTTATCTGTTCTTCCGGGAAAAAGGCAGATAATATGATCCGGAGAGAGGTCGATCACACCTTCTGCGGAAATCATTGGCCAGCTGCCGGTTCCGGGAGCGGATATGGAGCAGTTGACAGAGGAGAGGAGATCCGCAAAGAAAGTGCTCCTTCCGGCAACGGTCATGCTGGACGAACCTCTTTCATGGTATATCACTATCATTACCGAAATGGGAGCCGCGCTCTCCATTTCAGTTGCCAGTGAGTCCAGTGTTTCCTGCAGTTCCTCCCTGAAATCGGCTGCCTGCGCACCGTACCTTGCATCCAGGGAATCAAGGGAGTTGAAGACATCCACCAGCGTATCGAAGCGGTAGGAGTAGAAAGGTATCCCAAGGGTTGCGGCCAATTCCCTGAGTACCGGGCTTTCGCCACTGATAAGAAGAGCAGCAATCCCACTTTTGGACGCTCGGACAAAAATG